>NZ_JBFALG010000016.1:0-129174 GCF_040656135.1 Micromonospora sp. NPDC050200 | reverse complement strand
CTACGGCGGCTGGCTGGCCCGCGGCCTGCTCCAGCTCGGCGAGGTGGAGCAGGCCTGCGCGGTGGCCGGGGCCGCGCTGCTGGACGCGGTCCGCGCCGGGTCGGCGCGGGCCGCGACGCCGCTGGCCGAGCTGGACCGCCGGCTGGCCGCACACCGCACCGAGCCGGCGGTACGCCGCTACGCCGCGCTGCTCGCCGACGCCCGCGGTCTCCTGCCCCGCGGCCCGGTCACCACCCCCGCCCGACCGCCGTCGCCGGGGCGACGGGCCGGCGCACCGGGCGGGTCGGGTGCGAGGCACCGACCCGAGGTGGGACGCGGCCGACCGGGACCGGCTAGCGTCGGTGCGTGACTTACCCTGCTCCCGTCTCCCCCGTCGACCGTGCCGGCCTGCGCCAGCGGGTCGACAAGGCCCTGACCGAGTTCCTGGCCAACCAGCGCACCTGGATGACCGGCGTCGACGACGCGCTGGTGCCCGTCGCCGAGGCGATCGAGGCGTTCGTGCTGGGCGGCGGCAAGCGGCTGCGCCCGGCGTTCGCGTACTGGGGGTACCGGGGTGCCGGCGGGGTCGACTCCGACCAGGTGGTGAGCGCCTTGGCGGCGTTGGAGTTCGTGCAGGCCAGCGCCCTGATCCACGACGACCTGATGGACCGCTCCGACACCCGTCGCGGCGAGCCGGCGGTGCACCGGCGGTTCGCCGCCCGGCACCGGGCGGCCGGCTGGGGCGGCGACCCGGACGGGTTCGGCGACGCGGCGGCGATCCTCCTCGGCGACCTCTGCCTGGTCTGGTCGGACCAGCTGCTGCACTCCGCCGGCCTGGAGCCGCGCACGGTGGCCCGGGCCCGGCCGGTCTTCGACGAGATGCGCACCGAGGTCACCGTCGGGCAGTACCTGGACGTGCTGACCCAGGTCACCGGGGACACCTCGCTGGAGCGGGCCGGCAAGGTGGCCCGGTACAAGTCGGCCAAGTACACGGTCGAGCGGCCGCTGCTGCTCGGTGCCGCGCTGGCCGAGGCGTCGGCGGACGTGCGGGCGGCGTACTCGGCGTACGGGCTGCCGCTGGGCGAGGCGTTCCAGCTCCGCGACGACGTGCTGGGGGTCTTCGGCGACCCGGCGCAGACCGGCAAGCCGGCCGGGGACGACCTGCGCGAGGGCAAGCGCACCTACCTGGTGGCGGCGGCGGTGGAGGCGACCGATGACGCCGGTCGGGAGCTACTGCTCGGCCGGCTGGGCGATCCCGAGCTGGACGAGGCCGGGGTGGCCCGGCTGCGGGAGCTGATCCGCGCCAGCGGCGCGCTGGCCCGTACCGAGCAGCGGATCGTCACCCTCACCGACGCCGCCCTGGCCGCGCTCACCACCGTCGACCTCGACACCGAAGCCCGCCAGGCCCTCGTCGACCTGGCCATAGCCGCCACCCGCCGCGCCGACTGACCCACCCCGCCCCCGGCCCGATCCCCCGTTGATCATGAAGTTGACGGCACTCTGGAGATCCACAACTGCCGCCAACTTCATGGCCAACAGGGGCGGCGGGGGGTGGGTGAGGGTCAGAAGCCGAGGGCCTGGGCGCGGCGTTTGACCTCACGGGCGTGGTCGCCGCCGAGGGTGGCCGCGGCGGTGCCACCGGTGAGGGTGTCGTCGGGCTGGTAGAGCCAGCGCAGGGCGGCCTCGTCGTCGTAGCCGGCGTCGGCCAGCAGGTTCAGCACGCCGGGCAGGTGCTTGAGCACGGTCTTGTTCGCCACCAGGTCGGCGGGGATCCGGCGGACGCCGTCGCGGCGGACGGCGATCAACTCCCGGTCGCGGATCATCTGGTGGACCTTGCTGATCGACAGGTCGAGGCGCTCGGCCACGTCGGGCAGGGTCAGCCAGTCGGCCGGGTCGGTCGGGCCGGCGAGGGCGGCGCCGGAAGCCTGGTCGGCGGGTACGGAATCGGTCACCCGACCACCCTGCCACGTCGTCCCGGCGCGGGCGCACCGGCACCCCTGGTGGCCTGCGGCAGTACGGCGGGACCGACCCGATCGGCCACCGGCTGTAGCATCCTGTTCAACCTTCACCCTCTGGACACATAGACTGCCTGCCGATGGACACACAGGTCGCCGACACGTTGCTGGGCTCGCTGCTCGACGGGCGTTACCGCATTCGCGGACGCGTCGCGCGCGGCGGCATGGCGACCGTGTACACCGCCACCGACGAGCGCCTGGAGCGCACCGTGGCGGTCAAGATCATTCACCCGTCCCAGGCGCCGGAGGCCCGCACCCGGGCGGCCGGGTTCATGGCGCGGTTCACCGACGAGGCGAAGACGATCGCCCGGTTGACCCACCCGAACGTGGTGGCGGTCTACGACCAGGGCACCCACGGCGGGCTGCCCTACCTGGTGATGGAGTACGTCCGCGGCCGCACCCTGCGCGACGTGCTGGCCGAGCGGCGCCGGCTCAACCCGGACGAGGCGCTGGCGATCATGGAGCAGATGGTCGCCGCGATCGCCGCCGCGCACCGGGCCGGGCTGGTCCACCGGGACGTGAAGCCGGAGAACGTGCTGGTCGCCGAGGCGCCCATCGGCGGCGCGGCCAACCTCGTCGACAGCGTGGTGAAGGTCGCCGACTTCGGCCTGGCCCGGGCGGTCGAGGCCAGCGCCGAGGAGGAGAACGGCAACCAGCTCATGGCGACCGTCGCGTACGTGGCGCCGGAGCTGGTCACCGAGGGACACGCCGATCCGCGCACCGACGTCTACTCGGCCGGCATCGTCCTGTTCGAGATGCTCACCGGGCGGGTCCCGTACGACGGCGACCGGCCGGTGGACGTGGCCTGGCAGCACGTCGACCGGGACGTGCCGGCCCCGTCGACCCTGGTGCCCGCGCTGCCCAAGGTGCTCGACGACCTGGTCGCGCGGGCCACCCGGCGCGACCCCGACGCGCGCCCGGCCGACGCCGGCGCCCTGCTGACCGAGGTGCAGGTGGCCCGGGACGACCTGGGCAACCCGAACTCGCACACCACGGTGCTGCGTGCGGTGAGCGACGAGACCCTGGCGGTGTCCCAGCCGACCATGGTCGTGGCCGCGGTCCGCCCGGCCGAGCGGCCGGCCTGGGCGCGGCTGCCGGAGGGTGGCCAGCAGCAGCCGCACCGCCGGCGGGCGGCCCCGGAGCTGGGCCTGCAGGCCCAGCTCGCCGCGCTGCGCACCCGCCTGATGGGCAGCCCGCGGGGTCGACTCTCGGTCGCCGCCGCGGTGGTGGTGCTCGGCCTGCTCGCCGCGATGGGCGGCTGGTGGGTCGGGGTGGGCCGCTACACGGTCGCCCCGGAACTGGTGAGCCTGAGCAAGGCCGAGGCGCAGGCGCAGGCGGACCGGGCCGGCTTCACCCTGGCCTACGCCGAGCCCCGGTACGACGAGAAGACCCCCCGGGACAGCGTCGTGGCGCAGGACCCGGTCTCGGCCGCCCGGATCCTCAAGGGCGGCACCATCACGCTCACCCTGTCGCTGGGTCCGGATCGGTTCCCGGTGCCGGACGTGGTGGGCAAGGAGTTCGAGCTGGCCGAGGCGGATCTGACCAGCGCGAAGCTGGTGGTGGCCAAGGGCACCCCACGCTACGACGACAACCTGCCGGCCGGGGTGGTGCTGGACACCAACCCGAAGGTCGGCGCCGAGGTGAAGCCGGGCCAGAAGATCATTCTCATCCTGAGCAAGGGCAAGGCCCCGATCTCGGTGCCGAACCTGCTCGGCAAGAACGTCAACGAGGCGCGGGCCGTGCTGGCCCAGCTCGGCCTGGTGCCGGTGGAGACGTACAAGGACTCGGACAAGCCGAAGGACGAGATCCTCGGGCAGAGCCCGGCCAACGGCGCCGGGGTCGAGAAGGGCGCCCAGGTCCGGCTCGACGTCAGCAAGGGGCCGGCCCAGGTGATCATGCCGCGGGTCGTCGACCTGCCGTGCCCGCAGGCCAAGCAGCAGCTGGAGAGCCAGGGCTTCCCGGTGACCGTGCAGTTCAACCCGAACGGCGTCGTCCGGTTCCAGAACCCGCCCGAGAATTCCCCGGTGCCGCCGGCCACGCCGGTCACCATCGGGTGCATGTGACCGTGCGACCGGTCGGCTCGCACACCCCCACCTCAGGCGGCCTGGCCCGGGCGGCCCTGCCGTACGTCGACGCGGCCGGCTCCGAGGTGGTGCAGGTCTACGTCTCCAACTCGCGCGGCTGGGCGCTGCCGGCCGGCGATCCGGCCCAGGACGCGCTCTTCCGGGACGGTTGCGCCGAGCGGGGCGTCCCGGTCTTCATCCACGCCTCGCTGCTGGTGAACCTCGGTTCCCCCACGGCGGCGACGGTGCAGCGGTCGGCGGAGACGCTGGCGCACGCGCTACGCCGGGGCCGGGCGATCGGCGCCCGGGGGGTGGTGTTCCACGCGGGCAGCGCGGTCGACGCGGGGCACGCCGAGGCGGCCATGCGGCAGGTCCGCGAGACGCTGCTGCCGTTGCTGGACGACGCGGCGTCGGCCGGCGGGCCGATGCTGCTGGTCGAGCCGAGCGCGGGCGGGGGCCGCTCGCTGGCCTCCCGGGTGGAGCAGTTGGGCCCCTACCTGGACGCGGTGGACCGGCACCCGGGGCTGGGGGTGTGCTTCGACACCTGCCACGCCTGGGCCGCCGGGCACGACCTGGCCGCCGAGGGCGGCCTGACGACGACCCTGGACGCCCTGGTGGCGGCCGTCGGGGCGGACCGGCTGCGGCTGGTGCACGCCAACGACTCCAAGGACCTGTGCGGTTCCACCCGGGACCGGCACGAGAACATCGGCAAGGGCAGCATCGGCGAGCCCGCGTTCGCCGAGTTGATGGCCCACCCCGCCACCGCCGGCGTCCCGGTGGTCGTGGAGACCCCCACCGAGAAGCACGAGGGCCACGCCGCCGACATCGCCACCCTCAAACGCCTTCACCCCTGAACCCGCCGCCCGGCCCGGACCGGGCCGGCCCGCCCGGCGCGGTTGACCAAGAAGTTTGCGTCGGAATCCAGCCCGAAACTGGCGCAAACTTCTTGGTCAACATAGCGGGGCTCGGGAGCGGGAGCGGGTCAGGCGCGCAGCAGGCGGGTGAGCACCTCGACCGCGCGCTCGATCCCGGCGTCGTCGACGTCCATGTGGGTGACCAGGCGGGCGGTGCGGGGGCCGAGCACCGAGATCAGCACGCCCTCGGCGCGGGCGGCGGCGGCGAGGGCCTTCGCGTCCAGCGGGTGCTTGGTCAGGTCCATTGGGACCAGGTTCGTCCGGACCGGCGCGGCCAGCACCCCGAACGGGGCGACCGCCTCGGCCAGCCGGGCCGCCTTCGCGTGGTCCTCGGCGAGCCGGGTGACGTGGTGGGTCAGGGCGTACCGGCCGGCGGCGGCGAGGACGCCGACCTGACGCATGCCACCGCCCATCCGCTTACGGATGAACCGGGCCCGGTCGATCTTCTCGGCGCTGCCGACCACGAGCGAGCCGACCGGGGCGCCGAGGCCCTTGGAGAGGCAGACGGACAAGGTGTCGAAGAGCGCGCCGTAGTCGGCCAGCGGCACCCCGTCGGCGACGTGCGCGTGCCAGATCCGGGCCCCGTCGCAGTGCAGCGCCAGCCCGTGCTCGTCGGCGACCCGGCGCAGCTCACGGAGGGTGGCCAGCGGGATCACGCCGCCGCCGCCCCGGTTGTGGGTCTGCTCGACGGCGATGGCCCGGGTCGGCACCGCGAAGTAGCCGTCGGGCCGGACCATGCCGGCGACCACGTCCGGGTCGATCTCCGCGCCGACCGCCGGCCAGGTCCGCGAGGAGATCCCGCCGTACGCGGCGGCGGCCCCGATCTCGTACGTGACCACGTGCGCGTCGGCGTCGCAGAGCAGCTCGTCACCGGGCGGCACGACGAGTTGGAGGGCGATCTGGTTGGCCATCGAGCCGGTCGGGGCGAACAGCGCCGCCTCGTGCCCGAAGAGCGCCGCGACCTCGGCCTCCAGCCGGGTGACGGTCGGGTCCTCGCCGTAGACGTCGTCGCCGACCTCGGCGGTGGCCATCGCCTCCCGCATCCCGGCGGTGGGCCGGGTCACCGTGTCGGACCGCAGATCGACGATCATGTCTTCGCTCGCGGCTGCGGGGCTCGCAAGCTCACTCCTCGCGCTCGCACGATCAGCCACGCAGCATCTCCGCAACCAGGAAGGCCAGCTCCAGCGACTGCTGGGTGTTCAGTCGCGGGTCGCAGGCGGTTTCGTACCGGTCGGGCAGGTCGAGGTCCTCGATGCCCTGGGCGCCGCCGAGGCACTCGGTGACGTCCTCGCCGGTCAGCTCGACGTGCAGGCCGCCCGGGTGGGTCTCCAGGCCGCGGTGCACCTCGAAGTAGCCGAGCACCTCGTCGACGATCCGGTCGAAGTGCCGGGTCTTGTAGCCGTTGGACGACTCGTGGGTGTTGCCGTGCATCGGGTCGCACTGCCAGACGACCTTCGCGCCGGCGGCGGTCACCTTGGCCACGATCGGCGGCAACGCGTCGCGGACCTTGTGGTTGCCCATCCGGCTGATCAGGGTCAGCCGACCGGGGACGTTGTCCGGGTTGAGCTTCTCGCACAGCTCGATCGCCTCGTCCGGCGTGGTGGTCGGGCCGAGCTTGACCCCGATCGGGTTGGCGATGCGGGAGATGAAGTCGATGTGCGCCCCGTCGATCTGCCGGGTCCGCTCGCCGATCCAGAGGAAGTGCCCGGACAGGCCGTACGCGCGGCGGTCGGAGACCCGGGTGAGCGCCCGGTCGTACTCCAGGGCCAGGGCCTCGTGGGAGCAGTGGAGGGTGACGGTACGCAGCGCCTCGTCCCCGGTCATCCCGCAGGCCCGGATGAAGGCCAGCGCCCGGTCGATCTCCCGGGCGATCGCCTCGTAGCGCTCGCCGGCCGGGGAGTTCTTGACGAAGCCCTTGTTCCAGTCGTGCACGGCGTGCAGGTCGGCCAGCCCGCCGGCCAGGTACGCGCGGAGCATGTTCATCGCGGCAGCGGAGTTCGCGTACGCCCGGATCATGCGCTGCGGATCGGCGATCCGCGCCTCCGGCGTGGCCTCCAGCGCGTTGATCATGTCGCCGCGGTACGCGGGCAGGCCACGGGCGTCGGTCGGCAGGGACCGGGGCTTGGTGTACTGGCCGGCGACCCGGGCGACCTTGACCACCGGCAGCGACGCGCCGTAGGTCAACACGATCGCCATCTGGAGCAGGGTGCGGGCGTTGGCCAGCAGGTGGCTCTCGGTGTTGTCGGCGAAGGTCTCGGCGCAGTCGCCGCCCTGGAGCAGGAACGCCTTGCCCTCGCAGACCAGCGCGAGGCGCTGCCGGAGCTGGTCGACCTCGTAGGGCGCGACCACCGAGGGAACGACGTCGAGCACCTTGCAGACCTCGGCGACCTGGGCCGGGTCGGGCCAGGGCGGGGTCTGTGCCCGGGGCAGGTCGCGCCAGCGGTCCAGGCCGAGGGCCGCGTCCTCGGCGGAGTCGACGGTGGGCCGGCTGGTCTGCAGCCCGGGGCTGCTCACGGCGGGGTAGCTCAGCTGATGCCACTCATGGCGCATGAGGGAAAGCGTACGGCGACGGCCGGGCGACCTGCCGTCGAGGGGGACGGTTCCGGCAGATGGGAGGGTCAGGGGGTGACCGACGGCTCCGGAGCGTGCCCGCCGGGCGCTTCGCCGGAGATGCACCAGTCGGCACCGCTGCGGGTGACCGTGAACAGCAGCGGCCGGGCCACGTCCCGGGCGCCGACCGAAACGGTCACGGAGGCGCTGACCTCCTGCCCGCGCGGGCCGGAGCGCACGTCGATGATGACCGCCTTCGGCACCTCGAAGTGGTCGGCGAAGTCGCCGTTCGGGCCGGTGGCCGCCGCGTCGAAGGCCTCGTGCATGGGTGCGCAGAGCTGGCTGCGGCCGGCGGCGACGTCCTTGGCGGTCATCGCGTCGAGGTAGGCCTGTACCCGCTCGCGGGACTTGGTGGCCGCCTCCTCGGCGGGGGCACGCCCGACGGCGGGGCCGTCGTCCGCGTCGCCGCCGCCGATCCCGCAGCCGAGCAGGGACAACGGCAGCAGTGCCAGCGCGGCCACGCTGGCGGCGCGGTGCCTCGGGCGCATGGGTCCTCCCCTCGCTGCGGACATCGGAGATGCCGAGCGGCGAGTCTGTCACATCGACGCTCTTGCATGGCATCCCGTCATGCCCGAAGCTCGTCAGTTAATAAACTTCACGACTGGAAAGAAGCCCGAGAGTCGACGACGCCGAACCGTGGCCCCCGCAGCGGTCGGCGTCCGGAACAGCGGCCCCGGAAGCACCATGAGTGGTGCCCCGGGGCCGTGGAACACGCGGACGGGGAGGGGCCGCGGGTGCCCCTCCCCGCCGGGTGGGTGGTGCGTCGGCGCTCGGCTCAGCCGAGACCGCCCTTGATGGCACCGATCAGCTCGCCGTTGCCGGTGTCACCGGAGAGCTCCCAGAAGAAGGCGCCCCCGAGGCCCTGGTTCTTGGCGTAGGTCATCTTGCCGCCGATGGTGGACGGGGTGTCGTAGCTCCACCAGTTGCTGCCGCACTTGGCGTACGCGGTCCCGGCGACGGTGCCGGTGGCCGGGCAGGTGTTCTTCAGGACCTTGTAGTCCTCGATGCCCTGCTCGTAGGTGCCCGGCGCCGCGCCGGTGGCGGTGCCGCCCGGGGCGGTCTGGGTGACCCCGGTCCAGCCCCGGCCGTAGAAGCCGATGCCGAGCAGCAGCTTGCTGGCCGGCACGCCCTTCGCCTTGAGCTTCTGGATCGCCGCGTCGGCGTAGAAGCCGGCCTGCGGGATGCCGGTGTACGAGGTGAGCGGCGAGTGCGGGGCGGTCGGGCCCTGCGCCGCCCAGGCGCCGAAGTAGTCGTACGTCATCGGCATGAGCCAGTTCAGCGACGGCGCCGCGCCGGCGTAGTCGGTGGCGTCGATCTTGCCGCCGGTGCTGCCGTCGGCGGTGATGGCGGCGGTGACCAGCGCGCTGGAGCCGAACTTCGACCGCAGGGCGCCGATCACGTTCTTGAAGGCGTTCGGCCCGCTGGTGTCGCACTGGAGGCCGCAGGCGTTGGGGTACTCCCAGTCGACGTCGATGCCGTCGAAGACGTCCGCCCAGCGCGGGTCCTCGACCAAGTTGTAGCAGCTGTCGGCGAAGGCGGCCGGGTTCTGCGCGGCCTGGGTGAAGCCGCCCGACCAGGTCCAACCGCCGAAGGACCAGATCACCTTCAGGTGCGGGTACATCTTCTTGAGCTTGCGCAGCTGGTTGAAGCTGCCGCGCAGCGGCTGGTCCCAGGTGTCCGCGACGCCGTCCACGCTGTCGGCCGCGGTGTACGCCTTGTCGTAGTCGGCGTAGCTGTCACCGATGGTGCAGCGCCCGCCGGTGGTGTTGCCGAAGGCGTACAGGATGTGGGTCAGCTTGGCCGCGGACCCGCTGGTGTGGATGTTCTTGACGTGGTAGTTGCGGCCGTAGACGCCCCACTCGGCGAAGTAGCCGACGACCTTCTTGTCCCCGGTCGGCGGGGGCGGGGTGGTGGGCGGCGGCGTCGTGGTGGGCGGCGGCGCGGTGGTGGTGGTCGGCGGGGGGCTGCCCCCGCCGCACGGCGCGCCGTTGATGGTGCAGTTCAGCGGGGCCTGGTACGACCCGGTGCCGTTGTAGCCCCAGCTGAAGCTGGCGCCGGGGGCGAGCGGACCGGCCCAGCTCTTCTTGACCGCGACGTAGTGGTTGCCGCTGCTGGTGACGTCGGCGTCCCAGGCGCTGCTGATGGTGGTGCCCGACGGCAGGTCGAACTCGATGCGCCAGGTGTCGACGCTGGCGCTGGAGCCGTTGGCGACGGTCACCCGGGTTTCGTGGCCGGTCCCCCAGTCCTGCACCTTGGCGAACGTGGCGGTCACGCTACCGGCACCGAACGCCGAGGTCACCGGCACCGCGGCGACGGCCAGCGCGACCACGGCGCCGGCCCAGAGGGCGCGGCGGAGCGATCTCTTCATGTGGCACCTCCTCCAACAGTTAGGAAACTTTCCAGAAGATGGGGAGACGCTACTCACGCTGTCATCACTTCGTCAAGATGCACATCTATCGATTTGCCGCGGGACGCGCGCGGGACGTCGGCCCGGACGCGTAACCTCGCGGCATGACCGTCTTCGACATCGAGATCGATGCCCTGGCCGGCGGCCCGGCCGACCTGGCCGCGTACCGGGGCAGGGCGCTGCTGGTGGTGAACGTGGCCTCCCGCTGCGGTCTCACCCCGCAGTACGCCGGCCTCCAGGAGCTGTACACCACGTACGCCGACCGGGGCCTGGTCGTGCTCGGGGTGCCGTGCAACCAGTTCGCCGGGCAGGAGCCGGGCACGGCCGACGAGATCGGCGAGTTCTGCCAGGTCAACTACGGGGTGACCTTTCCGCTGACCGAGAAGGTCGACGTCAACGGGCCGGCGCGGCACCCGCTCTACGCGGACCTGGTCACCACCCCGGACACCGACGGGCACACCGGGGACGTGCGGTGGAACTTCGAGAAGTTCCTCGTCGCGCCGGACGGCACCGTGGCCGGCCGGTTCGCCCCGGCGGTCACCCCGGACTCCGCCGAGCTGCGCGCCGACATCGAGAAGGTCCTGCCGGCCTGAGCCGGCCACCGGGCGACGAGCCGGGGCGCGGCACCCGCCACGGTGGGCGCACGACCGCGCCGCCCACCGGTCGGTGGGCGGCGCGGTGCCGTCGGGTGACCCGTCAGCCGGCCGCGGAGCGGAACACCGGGTAGTAGCCGCCGGACTGGCCGGCCGCCGTCGGGTGGTACGAGATGCCGATGTCGAGGTAGTTCAACGCGTGCAGCCACTTCTCCCCGTAGCTGCACAGCTGGTGCCCGACGAAGATCGACCGGACGTCGGCGAAGGTGAAGCCGGCGGCGACGGCGGCGCTGCGGGTGATGTCGTCGACCAGGTTGATACCCTCGTTGATCTTCGCCCGGGAGGTGGCGCTGAGCCCCGCGCAGAACGTGCCGAGCTGGTAGAAGACCGGGTAGCCGACGACCACCACCCGGGCGGACGGGGCCCGGCCCCGGATGCCGTTGTAGACGTTGGCCAGCAGCCCGGGCAGCTGCGCCCGGGCCTTGTCCTCGGCGGCCTGTATCGCGGCCACGCACTGCGTCTCGCCGTAGAGCACGCAGGTGGTCATGATGTTGGCGAAGCCGACGTCGTTGCCGCCGACGGTGACGCTGACCAGCGAGGTGCTCGCCGAGAGCGCGGAGAGCTGCGTGTTGATCACGCTGGTGGTGGTCGCTCCCGAGCAGGCCACCGAGCGGTACGAGGCGGGCTTGATGTTGGTGTTGTACAGCGCCGGGTACGCGCTGGTGCTGCGCTGACAGGAACCGCTCTCGGCGGTGTAGTTCCCGGCGCCGACGCCGGAGGCGTAGGAGTCGCCGAGGGCGACGTACTGGTCGCTGGGGGATGCCTGGGCGGGCACCGCGAGGCCGAGCGTGACGCCGAGGGAAGCGGCGAGACTCAGGGCGAGGGTCACGAAACGGGATCTCCGCACGGTCGCACTCCTGGGGGTGGGAAGTGGTGGTGGGAGATAGATATCAACGAATCGAATCCCGCCGGAAGATCACCGAATGCGCGGCAGGTGCCGATAGATATCTACTGATACAAATCATTGCCGGTGGCGCGATCAATGATGAAGGATTCCGCCGCGGGACGATCCGTCCCCGTGGGCCGAATAACCAAGCGCGAAGGTGGGGAATGCCGCCGTCCCTGATGGAGTTGGCAACGGACATGACAACTGTGGGACTGATCGGCAGCGGCAACATCGGCGGCACCGTGGCCCGACTGGCGGTGGCCGCCGGTCACGACGTGGTGCTCAGCAACTCGCGCGGACCGGAGACGCTGAAGGACCTGGTGGAGGAGCTGGGCCCGCGGGCCCGGGCGGGCACGCCGGCGGAGGCCGCCGCGGCGGGCGACCTGGTCGTGGTCACCATCCCGCTACGGGCCTACCGCGAGGTGCCCGCCGCACCGCTGGCCGGCAGGACGGTCATCGACACCAACAACTACTACCCCGAGCGGGACGGGCGCTTCCCGGAGCTCGACGACGAGTCGGCCACCACCAGCGAGCTGCTCCAGCGGCACCTGCCGGAGTCCACGGTGGTCAAGGCCTTCAACAACATCTACTTCAGGCACCTGCTCGCCCTGGCCCGCCCGGCCGGGGCCGCCGATCGCAGCGCGCTGCCGATCGCCGGTGACGACGCAGGCGCCAAGGCCACGGTGACCGCGTTCCTCGACTCGCTCGGGTACGACGCCGTCGACGTCGGGCCGCTGCCCGAGGGCTGGCGGTTCCAGCGGGACACCACCGCGTACGCCGGCCTCTACTCGGCCGACCCGGCCGACTGGGAGCGGCCCGCCCCGACCGACGCCGAGAAGGTCCGCGCCGCGTTGGCCGCCGCCCGCCGCTACGCCGACAGGTGACCCGCGGCGAGGTGGCGGTGTCGGACCCTGGTCCGGCACCGCCGCCTCGCCGGCACCGCGTCGGCCTCCGGGAGCCGCCCGGCCACGGCCGCGGTCAGGCCGGGGACCGCCACTCGCCGGCGAGCACCGACCAGACCTCGATGTCGATCCGCCCCGCCGGCCCCGGGTAGACCTGCCGCAGCGTGCCGTCCCGGCGCATGCCCAGCCGGCGGGCCACCGCGATGCTGCGCGCGTTACGGGCGTTGGTGCGCCACTCCACCCGCTGGATGCCCCGCTCGCCCACCGCCCAGTCGATGATCCGGCCGGCCGCGCGGGTGATCAGCCCCCGCCCCTCGGCCGCCGGCTCCAGCCAGCAGCCCGCCTCGCAGACGCCGAGCGTGGCGTCGAACGACACCAACAGCACCCCGCCGACCAGGGTTCCATCGTCCCAGATGCCCCAGATGCCGCCGGCGTCGCGCGCCCACCGATCGGCGTAGCGGCTCAGCACGGCCCGCGCCGAGTCGAGGTCGGTGGCCACGAAGGACGGCGCCACCCAGGGCGCGATGTGCTCCCGGGCCCGGTCGAGGTGTGCCAGGAACTCCTCCGCGTGCCAGGGCGGCAGCGGCCGCAGCTGGGCGGTCCCGGTCAACGGCAGGGCGAACACGGCGGCTCCTCAGGACGGCGGGGCGGGCAGGCTCAGGCGCAGGGTGGGGCCGGGGGTGTCCCGGAAGCCGAGCGAGCGGTAGAGCCCCTCGCCCTCCGCCGACGCCCGCAGGTCGATCTTGAGTACGCCGCGGTCCCGGTACCAGTCCAGCAGGCCGGTCAGGCAGGCCCGGGAGTAGCCCCGCCGCCGGTACCCCGGGTCGGTGACGACGTTGAAGACGTAGCCGGTCAGGCCGCTGGGGTTGCCCGGCCCGCCCAGCCGGCGCTCGACGGTGCCGGTCGCGCAGGCGGCGAGGAGACCGGGCCGGTCGGGGGCGTCCACCACGAACACGGCCATCACGTCCGCCGGATCGGCCAGCCGCTCGCGCAGCACCTCCCGGGCGGCCGGCTGCCACGGCCCGGGCGGCGGCTCGGCCCCCCCGATCGACGCCAGCATCACCCCGCGCAGCCGGACGATCTCCGCCGCGTCTCCGGGCCCGGCCCGACGCACCTTGATCACGACCGGACGCTACCGCACCCCGCCGGCGGGTGCGGCAGGCGATCCCGGCGGCCCACCCGGGCAGCTCACCCGGCGGCGAGCGGGTTCGTAGCGCGTCAGACGGGCCGGCGGCCGGCGAAGCCGCACTCCGCCCGGTGGTACCAGCGCACGTCGGTGTCCCCCTCCAGCCAGCACCAGAGCACCGGCCGACCGTCGCGTTCGCCGGGGAAGTCCAGCAGCACCGGGGCGATGCCCTTGACCTGGATGTCGTGCCCGTTCAGCTCCTCCAGCGCGGCGTGCAGCCGGGCCTCCAGGGCCTTCAGCTCGGCCCGGCCGCCGAGGGCCGACACACCGGACGCCGCCAGGTCGGCGCGCAGCTCGGCGAGGTCGGCGCGGAGCCGGATCAGCTCGTCGACGCGGGGACGCAGGGTGGCCACCAGGTGCCGTGCCTGGGCGAGAGTGAACACCCGGCAAGTATGGGCCACCAAGCCGCCCCGGACCTCCACGCAGCCGTGGTTGGCGGGTGCACCGGCAGAGCCAGCCCCAACGAGGAGCTAGTTGAGAGCAATCCCCGGGCGGGTGATCTCAGTGGCCAGCTCGCGGACCTGGGTGAGGAGGTCCGCGGGATCGACATCGAGGTCCAGCGCGTGGCAGACGATCTCTATCTCCGCGTTGCGGACGACGTGCCGGACGGCCGGATGCTCCCCGGCAGCGTAGACCAGGTGCCCGCACGCCAACTGGTAGGCGACGCAGTAGGCGAGCATCTGGTAGGCGTCCTCACGGACCGCGTCTGCCTTGTACTTGGCGTCGACCACGGCGCCGACCTCGCCCGCACCATTCCGCCACAGGATGTCCGGTCTCAGTTCCAGGCGGCGCCGACGGTCGAGATGGTGGTGGGCCTGGAGCACTACCGTGCCGCCGCGTGCCGGCTCGATGGCCGCACGTAGGGCGACCGAGAGGAAGTCCTCGTACACCCGCCACATGTCGAGCAGGAAGGCGTTGGCGAGGACACCGCCCCGGCCTGCCTCGACGGAGGCACCGGCGAGCACCAGTTCGGCGAGCCGAAGCGCAACACGCAGCCGCTCGTTGAGCCGGCTCGGGCGCCACGCAGGGATGGGCTCCCCCGCACGCAGCCGGGTGACCCCGGCGAATCGCGCGGCCAGGTGGCGAAGCATGCGCCGGGAGCCGACATCGATCCCGGGTACGCGCAGCATCCGGTCGACGGCGGTGGCGAGGATCTGATTCTCCGGGATGTCGACCGTGTAGTCGTCGTGGCGAATCTCCAGCGGCAACGCCAGTCCCGCGCGCCGGCTCAGTTGCGCAGTCTCACGAAGGCGGCCGCGCAGCACCGGCGAGGTGTCTTCGACCGTCCGGTAGCCCTGGAGCAGCCCCTGACGCAGCGCGCGATCGGTCTGCCGCCACAGGGCGGCGGCAAGCGCCGGCACCAGCCCGGCATGCTCGGTGAGCGGCACACTCTCGTCACGCCAGCCGTTCGGATTGCGTGCGTACCCGACGAGGAACAGCAGCCGCGCGATCGGCACTTTCGGCTCGATGCGCAGTTCGACCCCACCGATCCGGGCCGCGCCGACTTTCCTGCCGGCCCGTACGCTCCACATTCCGGCGGCCGGTCCGGGACGCACCTCGACGACCTGGGACGCGGCGAGTCGACGCGCGTCGTCGGCACCGAGGTGCACCTGCACCGCGGGGCCGGCCTCGCGTACCCGGATCAGGGTCATGGGCCGTCGGGCAGCGACTGACGCAGCACCTCGAGGCCGTACTGCTGCTCGACGTCGATGTCGTCGGCGTAGTGGTGCTCGACGAGCAGCGGCAGGATGTCATGGCGCCACACCCGGTCGAGCCCGTCCGGCCTGGCGTGGACCGATTCCCGCATGAAGTACGACGGGCCGACCGCATAGTCGGCGTCGGCAAGCCTCCCATTCAGCGCGTCCAGCAGTGCGGGCGCGTCAGAGGTCAGTCCCTTTCGGTCCAGCCAACGGCGCAGCAACCCGGACAACATCAACTCGGCTGGGGCGAGACACGATCAGCAGGGGTGTGCGATTATCGCACCATGGCCGAAGAAAGTGACTGGACGGCGGTCGGGGAGCAGGTCCGTCAGGCACGCCTCGGCGCTGGCATGTCGCAGGCCGAGTTGGCTGGACGCGTGGGTCTTGACCGGACCATGGTTGCCAAGGTCGAGGCCGGTGGCCGCCGCGTCGACGCCCTGGAGCTCATCCGCCTGGCCGCCGCGCTCGACGTACCGATCGACTACCTCTTGCAGCGACGACCGGCTGTCATCTCTCATCGCGCCGAATTGCTCGCCGATGACAATGACACGGACGTGGCTCGCAGATCCCAGCGACTCGACATCACCCTGTCCGCATGGCTCGGCGACGTACGCCAGATGATCGAAGCGGGCACGCTCCGCGTGAACACCCCGATGCGCTACGCCGGGAGGGTCGAATCGGAAACTGATGCGCGGTTGGCAGCACGATGGCTACGCGAGGCACATGGGGCGGGGGTTGCGCCAATAGACACGCTGATGGAGTTCAGCGAACGCAGCGGACAGTACGTCCTGGTGAGCAACCTGCCCGGAGATGGCGCCTCGCTGATAGACGGTGACATCGCAGTGGCCGTGGTCAGCAAGAACGGTGATCCGGGACGGCGCCGGGCGACGGCAGCCCACGAGCTCGGTCATCTGGTGCTCGGTGATGAGTACTCCAGTGACCTGGCAGTGCACATGTCGCGGGCGGACCGCGAGGGTGTCATCAATGCTTTCGCGGCCGAACTACTCCTGCCAGTTGCGGCCTTTGCCGATCGCGACCCCGAAGGCAACCTCCGCGAGGAGGTCATCCGGCTGGCCGCCCGCTACCGCACCTCCTGGTCGCTAGCTCTGCGCCAGGCCGAGCTGGCGGGCTGGCTCGACGCCGTGATGCGACGAACGTTGAGCCAAGCCACTCCCACTCAAGCGGAATTCCTGGACGCTGTCGGATGGTCGCCGCAGCCCGACCTCAACGCGGTACGCGTCCCGCCGGGCTATTCGCATGCCGTGATGCAGGCGTGGCGGCGTGACCTGGTGACGAGTTCCCGTGCCGTCGAACTGCTGCACGGGCAGATCAACCGCGATGACCTGCCGCCGCGAGACGAGGCAGATCTGACGCTGTGAGCAGCCACGGACGCGTCAACGAACCCTTGTGGGTCTTTGACACCACTGTGCTGAACCACTTCGCGCGGGCCGACCGCCTCGACGTGCTGGCCAACATGGTCATCGGCCGTCCGTGCGCCACCACCGCCGTGGTCCTGGACGAGCTTCGATCTGGCGCGGAGCGGCACCCCGCACTCAGCTCCGCGCTGGAACTCGACTGGGTTCAGGTCATCGCCCTTGACCATTCCGCCGAGATCCGCTGTTTCGCGGACTGGGTCCGCAGGATCGGCGCCGGCGCCCGCGACATGGGCGAGGCCAGCGTTTTCGCCGCCGCGGAGATTCACGGCGGGGTCGCGATCACCGACGACCGCGATGCCACCAGGGTGGGTCGGGCCTACGGCCTGTCCGTCCACGGAACGATCTGGCTCTTGGCCGGCTGGTGCGGCACAGGCAAGCTGACGGAACCCGGCGCTGGCGCGATCATCGACGCCCTGCGGCAGACCGGCCATCGGCTGCCCTGCACGGGAATGGAGTTTCCCGCGTTCGCACGTCGCTACGGCCTGCTGTAGGCGACTTTCAGCTTCTGCCCGACGGCACCCGCCCAACAGGTCCTCCCCCACCGCCAGATCGTCGCACCTGAGCCATCACGCCAGGTGGCGTCGCCCCTGTCCGGGTATCGGGTTGAGGACAGGGGAAGGGATTGGTGCAGGTGGGTCGCGCGAGTCATCGCGTCGTACCGCTCCAGGATCAGACGCTGGGCTGTTGGTGGCCCGACGCTTCATCGGGGCTGGGCAACTCATCAGTGTGGACCAGGCCAGCGTGCAGTTCGAGTGATGAGCCCAGGGAAAACCAGGTGCTTTGCACCACCCCTCCATAGTTGACCTAACAATGTCCGGCTCCGCCGGAAGGGCCCACATCCCCGGCGTTGAGTGGATCAACGCAGGCGGGCCGCGCCTCATTCGGACTGGGCGGCCAACTCGCGGGCCCGGTCGCGGGCCGCCTCCAGAGCGGCCAGCAGCGCCGCGCGCACGCCGTGCTTCTCCAGCTCACGGACGGCGGAGATGGTGGTGCCGGCCGGCGAGGTGACCGCCTCGCGCAGCTTCACCGGGTGCTCCCCGGAGTCGCGCAGCATCACCGCCGAGCCGATCGCGGTCTGCACGATCAGCTCGTGCGCCACCTGACGGGGCAGGCCGAGCAGGATGCCCGCGTCGATCATGGCCTCGACCAGCAGGTAGAAGTACGCGGGACCGGAACCGGAGAGCGCGGTCACCGCGTCCTGCTGGGACTCGGGCACCCGGATGGTGGCGCCGAGCGGGGTGAACATCTCCTCCGCCAGCGCCAGGTGGGCGCCGGTGGCGTGCGCGCCGGCCGAGATGGCGGTCATCGCCTGGTCGACCAGGGCCGGGGTGTTGGTCATCACCCGGACCACCGGGGTGCCCCCGGGCAGCCGGCGGGCGAAGAAGCCGGTGGGCAGGCCGGCGCAGAGCGAGATGACCAACTTGTCCGGCGGGACCTTGGGGCCGATCTCGTCCAGCAGGGTCGCCGCGTCCTGCGGCTTGACCGAGATCGCCAGCACCGCCGCCTCCTCGACCGCGGTGAGGTTGTCGACCACCCGTACGCCGTACCGGGCGGTCAGCTCTTCGGCGCGGGCCGGACGACGGGCGGTGGCCAGCAACCGCTCCAGGGGCCAGCCGGAGCGCAGCAGCCCGGAGAGCATCAACTCGCCGATCTTGCCGGCGCCGATGACCGCGACCGTGTGCACCGAACCCGCCATCGGGTCGTACCCCCCTCGCCGTGAGCCGGCGGCGCGGCGGGCCGGACAGCCCGCCGCGACGCCGTGGATCGATCAGCTGCCGAAGAAGACCTCGGCCTCGGCGTACCGCTCCAGCGGCACGGTCTTCAGCTCGCGGGTGGCCTCGGCCAGCGGCACCCGGACGATGTCGGTGCTCTGCATCGCGACCATCTTGCCCCAGTCGCCCTCGTGCGCCGCGTCGATCGCGTGCAGGCCGAGCCGGGTGGCGAGCACCCGGTCGAAGGCGGTCGGGGTGCCACCGCGCTGGATGTGGCCGAGCACGACCGTGCGGGCCTCCTTGCCGGTCTTGGCCTCCAACTGCTCGGCGAGCCACTGGCCGATGCCGCCGAGGCGGACGTGGCCGAACGAGTCGAGCTCCTGGTTGTGCAGCACCATCTGGCCGTCCAGCGGCTGGGCGCCCTCGGCGACCACCACGATCGGGGCGTACTGGTGCTGGAAGCGCTTCTCGACGTAGCCGGCGACCTGGTCGACGTCGAACTGCCGCTCCGGCAGCAGGATCACGTTGGCGCCGCCGGCGAGGCCGGCGTGCAGGGCGATCCAGCCGGCGTGCCGGCCCATCACCTCGACCACCAGGGTGCGGTGGTGGCTCTCGGCGGTGGTGTGCAGCCGGTCGATGGCCTCCATCGCGATGTTGACCGCGGTGTCGAAGCCGAAGGTGTAGTCGGTGGCGCCGAGGTCGTTGTCGATCGTCTTCGGCACGCCGATCACGTGGACGCCCAGCTCGTGCAGCTTGGTGGCCACGCCGAGGGTGTCCTCGCCGCCGATCGCGATCAGGGCGTCGACGCCCTGCGCGGCGAGGTTCTCCTTGATCCGCTCCACCCCGTTCTCGATCTTGAACGGGTTGGTCCGGGACGAGCCGAGGATGGTCCCGCCGCGCGGCAGGATGCCACGGACCTCCGCGATGCCCAGCGGCCTGGACCGGCCCTCCAGCGGGCCCTTCCACCCGTCCTGGAAGCCCACGAACTCGTGACCGTAGGTGGCGACGCCCTTGCGGACCACCGCCCGAATCACCGCGTTGAGACCTGGGCAGTCGCCGCCGCCGGTGAGCACGCCGATACGCATGATCTGCTCATCCTCCTGGAGCATCAGGTGAAGCCCGGATAAGCCCCAGGATATGCGTCAAATCAGACCATCGGCGCCGTTGCCGGCCCGGGGCGGGCCGTCAGTGCGCACTGTAGTCGGCACGGGGGGCCGCCGACACCGCCACCCCGGCCGCTCCGGCCACCGAACCGGCTACCGGCCAGTAGCCGACCTCGCGGTCCTCGCCCACCCTCGCCGGAGAGCGACACCCGGACGTGGTGCTTCCGGTCGGAGAAGGCGGCGTTGACCGCCCAGGACAGAACGGGTCACACCCGCAGGACGTCAGCGGCCCGTCATCGCCCGCCAGCGGGCCAGGTTGTGCCGGGCGTCGACCAGGGCGTCGTGCCGGTCGGCCTCGGCGTCGGGCAGCCTCGGCCGGCCCCGGTCGTCCCAGAGCTGGCGCAGCTCCTTGGTGAACCGGGGGATCTCCCGGGGCAGCGCCGGCATCGCCCCCCAGAGCTGGGCCAGCACCACGTGGTCGTACGCGGCGTACCAGGCCCAGAGTTCGAGCTGCTCGCCCGGGCGGTCACGGACCGGCTCCAGCAGGAAGTCGTACAGGTCGTCGCGGATGCGCTCGCGGGACCGCCAGGCGCGGTCGGCCGGGGACGGCAGCTTGTCGAGCACGTTGCGGCGCACCCAGGGCACGGCGCGGGAGTCGTCGAACTGGGTGGAGACCGCGTAGAACTCGCGGCCGTACTCGTCGACGACACCGATCGACACGAGGTCGACGACCTGGCCGTCCTCGATGAATTCGCAGTCGTAGAAATAGCGGTAGACCATCGCGCCAATCCTCGCGTACGGCCGGTGGCGCCCGCCGCCCGGGTCCGTTCCGGTCCGGTCCCCCGCCACCGGCGCGGTGGCGAAACCGCACCTCAGCCGGCCGCCCGACCCGGTCCGGTGGCGTCACGCAGACGATTTGAGGGGTGTACAGCAAGCGACTGGACCGTCATGATCTGATGTGTACCGCTACCGGACGCCGAACCGGTGTCAGTTCACCTCTTCAGGGGCCGTCAGGTTCACCCGGTGAGCGAGTTGTGGTCCTTGACCGTGGAGGGGTTGGGCCGTGGAGATGCGCCTGCCGGAGCCGGGTGACGCCCTCACGGGCGTGGAGATGTTCGCCGGGCTGGAGCCGGAGGTGCGGCAGCGGGTCATCGCGGCGGCCGTGCCGCGCACCTACCGCAAGGGCCAACTGCTCTTCGTGGAGAACGACCCCGGCGAGTCGCTGATCGTGCTGCGCCGCGGGGCGGTGGCGGTGTTCCGCACCGCGCCGACCGGCGAGCGGGCCGTGCTGTCGGTGATCCGACCGCCGGACGTGCTCGGCGAGGTGTCACTGTTGGACGCATCCACCCGCTCGGCGTCCGCCGAGGCGATCGAGGACTCCGCCGCGCTGGCCCTGTCCCGACCCGCCTTCATGGAGCTGGTGCACTCCAACCCGCGCATCCTCGACGCGGTGATGCGCTCGCTGGGCGGCCTGATCCGGCGGCTCACCGAGCAGAACGCCGACCACGTCTTCCTGGACCTGCCCGGGCGGGTGGCGAAGACCCTGGTCCGGCTGGCCGGCGAGAGCCAGGCCCCGATGATCACAATCGAGCTCAACCAGAGCCAGCTGGCCGAGATGGCCGGCGGATCCCGGCAGAGTGTCAACCAGGCGATCGGCTCCTTCGCCAGCCGGGGCTGGCTGCGTACCGAGGGCCGCCGCATCGTGGTCACCGACGTCTCGGCGCTGCGTCGCCGGGCCGGGATGAACGACCGCTGAACGCGCGACGCGGCCGGGCGCGGAACGCGCCGGCCACGTCGCGGTGTCATCCGCCCACGCTCACGGGGTGGCGCTGGTCGGCCCCGCCCAGTTGGTGCCGGTCGGTCCGGCCCAGTCGGTGCCGTCCTTGCCGCCACCGGACTGCTCGCTGACGATCCCCTCGGCCTGGAGCACGGCCAGCGTGGCGGCGTCGACGTCGACCGACTCCCCCGCGGAGTGGGCGACGCCGTCACCGTCGGTCCAGTCGCTCTCGAGCTTCACATACACCATGATCTCTCCCCTTGATCAATGATGGGATTTCGGCCGCCTGAATGTAGCTCTCCCAGCCGGCCGGAGGAGTGTCCACAAGCCAACAGCCCGGTACCTGACAGCGGCGGCAGCGGCGATACTCGCGGTGGACGCCGGCGACGACCGGCAGGCAGACCCACCAGTGGAGGGCGTCATCTCCGCGCAGTGTGACCGTTGTGGACGTACCGCCGCCGACGGCGACCGCTTCTGCGGTGGCTGTGGGACGGAGCTGGGTGCGCTCTGCCCGCACTGCCTGCGGCCGCTGGCCGTCGACGCGGCCTTCTGCACCTCCTGCGGGGCGCCGCGGGTCGGCTCGGGCCGGCCCGCCGCCACGCCCCAGGAGGACCGCCGCCGGGTCAGCGTGCTCTTCGTCGACCTGATCGACTTCACGCCGTACGTCGAACGCGCCGACCCCGAGCAGGTCCGCGCCATGCAGACCGGGTTCTTCTCCGCCGCGAAACGGGTCGTCGGGCAGTACGGCGGCGTGGTCGAGAAGTACATCGGCGACGCGGTGATGGCGCTGTTCGGCGCGCCGGTGGCCACCGAGACCGACGCGCTGCGCTGCGTCCGGGCCGGGCTGGAGCTGCAACGGGTGCTCACCCGGTTCGCCCCCACCGGCGCCGACGAGCTGCGGTTCCGGGTGGGCGTGGCGACCGGCGAGGCGCTGGTCGACGTGGCCGCCGCCCGCAACGGCGGGCAGGCCATCGTGGCCGGCGACGTGGTCAACACCGCCTCCCGGATGCAGTCGGTGTCGCCGCCCGGCGGGGTGCTGGTCTGCGGCACCACCCACGCGCTGACCAAGGACGCCATCCGGTACGCCGAGCAGCCGCCGGTGACCCTGCGCGGGCGTTCCACGCCCACCGAGGTCTGGCTGGCCCTGTCCCCGGTACGCCGGCAGCCGACCGACCGGGAGCCGGACACCACCCCGCTGATCGACCGCGAACACGAGCTGGGCCTGCTGGTCAACGCCCTGCACCGGTCGATGCGGGACCGGCGCCCCCAGGTGGTGGCGCTCTTCGGGCGGGCCGGCATCGGCAAGAGCCGGCTGATCCGGGAGCTGTACCGGCACGCCGGACGGCTGGTCGACGAGCCGCTGAGCTGGCGTACCGGGCGGTGCCCGCCGTTCGGGGAGAACGTCACGTTCGCCGCGCTGGCCGACATCGTCAAGACCGAGGCGGGGATCCTGGACACCGACCCGGCGCCCACCGCGGCGCGCCGGCTGAGCGCGGCGGTGGCCGAGCTGGTCGGCCCGGGCGAGCGGGAGCGGGTCGTCGACGCGCTGCGCCCGCTGGTCGGACTCACCGGCGTGCCCCTGCCCGCCGAGGAGACCGAGTCGGCGTGGCGCCGCTTCCTGCTGGCGCTGGCCGCCCGCCGCCCCACCGTGCTGGTCTTCGAGGACCTGCACTGGGCCGACGACGCGATGCTGCGCTTCGTCGAGCTGCTCGGCGCCGCCGCCCGGGACGTGCCGCTGCTGCTGCTCTGCACCGCCCGCCCGGAGCTGGTGGACCGGGACCCGAGCTGGGCGGGCACCATCACCGGCTCGGTGACCATCACCCTGCCGCCGCTGCGGGACACCGGCATCGCCTCGCTCTACGCGCACATGTTCGGCCAGGCGGCGTTCTCCGCCGACATGCTCAGCCCGCTGATCGAGGTGGCCGGCGGCAACCCGCTCTACGCCCACGAGTACGTCCGGATGCTGATCGAGCAGGGCGCGCTACGCCAGTCCGGGCGCGGCTGGTCGCTGGAGAAGCACCTGGACCTGCCGATGCCGGAGAGCGTGCACGCGGTGATCGCGAACCGGGTCGACCTGCTCGACGCCAAGGACCGGGCGGTGCTGCTGGCCGCCTCGGTGGTCGGCGTGCAGTTCTGGCCGGGCGCGGTGGCCGCCGCGCTGGGCCAGCCGGTCGAGTCGGTGGAGCGGTCCCTGCGCCGGCTGGAGCAGCGCGACTTCGTGCACGAGCAGGCGGCGTCCACGATGGCCGGGCAGCCGGAGTTCCGGTTCCGGCACGTGCTGGTGCGGGACGTCTGCTACCAGCGGTTGCCGCGTACCGAGCGGGTGGCCCGGCACGAGCGGACGGCGGGCTGGCTGGACGCGCTGTCCGAGAGCCGGGACACCGACCTGGCCGAGGTGCTGGCGCACCACCGCTGGGCGGCCCACGAGATCGCCCGGACGCTGGGCATGCCGATCCAGCGGTACGCCGGCCCGGCGCGGGCGGCGCTGCACCGGGCGGCCCGCCGCGCGTACGCCCTGCACGGGTTGGAGGCCGCGGCCAGCCACGCGGGCCGCGCGCTGGGCCTGGCCGACGACAGCGACCCGGTCGACCGGCTGCAACTGGAACTGCTGAGCACGGAGATCTCGTTCTACCGGGACGGCAACGCGTTCCTCTCCGGCGGCGGCCCGGAGCAGCTGCACGCGCTGGCCGACCGGCTGCTCGCGCACGGCGACGACGCCTGCGGCGCCCGGGCCTGGACGCTGCTCGGCCAGGCGGCCTGGCTGCGCGCCGACCGCGGCGCCGCGGTGGCCTGCCTGGACCGGGCCGTCGCGCTCTTCGCGCCGCTGCCGGACAGCGCCCAGAAGGCGGACGCGCACGCCGAGCTGGGCCGGCTGCACATGCTCAACTACGAGCGGGGCGCGGCGGTGGCCGCCGCCGAGACGGCGGCCGGGATCGGCGAGCGGCTGGGTCTGGTGGAGACCCGCACCAACGCCCGGATCACCGCGGCCACCGCCCGCTACCAGGCCGGCGACCGGGCCGGCCTGGACGAGCTGCACGCGCTGGTCGAGTCGAGCCGGGCCCAGCAGCTGCTGGCCCTGCCCCGGGCGTTGCAGAACCTCGCCTTCGCGCTGCGCGAGGAGGGCGACTGGCTGCGCTCGGACGCGCTGCTGTCGACCGCGCCGGCCGCCCGGGGCAGCGGGCAGACCCTGGCCACCAGCTATTCGGGCGAGGCGATGCGGGCGTACTTCGACGGGGACTTCGGCCGGCTGCTGGCCGCCGCCGACGCGTTCGTGGACACCCCCACCGGCGGCTGGGACATGCAGGTGCGCGGCCTGCGCTCGTGCCTGCTGGTGCTGCGGGGTCAGCCGGTGCCGCCGGCGCCGCGCCCGCTGCCGGCCGCCCGGGACGACCGGTCGCCGGACGCGCCGGCGGCCGTGGGGGCCGACCGGCACCGCGACGACGTGGCGGCGGCGCTGGAGGCGGCCCGCCGCGGCGGCTTCCACCGGCCGTACTGGACGATGCTGGGGATGGCCGCGCTGTGCCGGGCGTTGCAGGGCCGGCTCGACGAGGCGGCCGCGCTGCTGGACGAGCTGGCAGAGGCGTGGACGGCCGTGCCGGCGCTGGCCAGCGGCGAGTGGATCGCCGCGGCGGCGTACGCGGCGACGCTGGCGGGCCGGGACGCCGCCGTACGGGTCCGGGCGATGCTGGACCAGCTGGGTCACCGCACCCCGTGGTCGGAGGCGGCGCTGCGTACGGTGACCGGGGCGCTGGCCGCGGCGGACGGCGACCACCGGCGCGCCGGCGAGCTGCACCTGGCCGGGGCGGAGATCTATGCCCGCATCCCGGACGTCACCGATCGGATACTGGCCCTGGCCCTGGCCGCGGCGGAGCTGACCCTGGCAGACGATCCGGCGGCCCGGGCGCCGCTGGCCGAGGTGCGCACCTTCGCCCTGCGCAACGACGCCCCGGGCCTGCTGGACCTGGCCCGCGGCCCGGTGCCGCAGGCCGGGCCCGCGCTGGCCTCCTGAACCGGCGACCCGCCGGTCAGGCGGCGACCGGCTCGCGGGTGACCGGCTCGGCGGGGGGCTGGTTCTTCAGCTTCGTGGCGTACATGTCGACGTACTCGCGGCCGGAGAGCTCCATCAGCTCGTACATGATCTCGTCGGTGACCGCGCGCTCGACGAAGCGGTCGCCGGCCAGGCCGGCGTAGCGGGAGAAGTCCAGCGGCGGGCCGAACCGGATCCGCACCCGGGCGATCCTGGGGATGAGCTTGCCGGGCGGCTGGATCTCGTCGAGGTTGAGCATCGCCACCGGGACCACCGGGGCGCCGCTCTCCAGCGCGAGCCGGGCCACCCCGGTCTTGCCCCGGTAGAGCCGCCCGTCCGGCGAGCGGGTCCCCTCCGGGTAGATTCCGGCGACGCCGCCGGCCCGCAGCACCGTGAGCTGGGTGTCCAGGGCCGCCTGGGCGGCGCGCCCGCCGGAGCGGTCGACCGGGATGCAACCGGTGCCGGCGAAGAACGCCTTGGTGAGCCAGCCTTTGATGCCCTTACCGGTGAAGTATTCCGCCTTGGCCACGAAAGTGACTTTTCGCGGGACGATCAGCGGGGTGAAGATCGAATCCGAGAAGGAGAGGTGGTTGCTGGCGAGGATCACCGGGCCGGTCTCCGGCACGTGGTGCAGCCCCTCCACCCGGGGACGGAAGATCAGCCTGAGCAGCGGGCCGAGGATGATGTACTTCATCAGCCAGTACAGCAACGGTGTCCTTCCGGAGCAGGGGCGGGCGACACCGCCGCCGATCGGGCGGGCCGGGGCCGCCGGGCGGACCCGGCGACCCCGCCGGAAAAGGCCGTCGGCGGGCGGGATCGTCGGCCATGAGCCTACGAACCGGGAGCGGCACGCCACAACGCACTCCCGGAACCGGGTCCGGACGTGTCACGATTCAGGGCACGGCGTACGGGGCGCCGACACAACCGCACCGTGAGGTGCGCCGAGGAGGATGTCCGGTGTCAGCGGGTGGGGCCCGCCGGGGGCGGCGGGACAACGGGCTCGACGCGAGCGAGTACGCCGTCGCGGGCGACGTCGATCCGCGTGTCGGCGAGCACCTGCTCGACGTGCTCGCCGCCGGCGGGATCGCCGCCTACCTGCAGCCCTCCGCCGACCTCAACCCGGTCACCCGCACCACCACGGTCCCGGCCCGCCCGGTCGACCGGCTCTACGTGGACCGCTCGCACCTGACCACCGCCAGGGACTACCTCACCCAGCTCGCCGACGAATCAACCCCGGAGCCGCCGCGCGGCGAGCCGGACGTCGACGCCGAGTGGGACCGGATCGTCGCCGCCTTCCACACCGCCCCGACCGCCGGCAGCCACCCCTGGCCCGCCGCGGAGGACGTCGACGACGACGGCCCCACCGGCCCGACCGGCGCCCCGGCGACCCGCACCGAGGAGGCCACCGGCCCGACCGCCACCGACGTGCGGCGGCTGCCGTACGCGGCGGACATCTCCGGTATCTCGGTGGGCCGGACGCGGCCCGAGGAGCCCTCGCTGCTGGACGGCCTGGACACCTTCGGCGCCGACCTGCCGGACGACCCGGAGGAGGGCTACCGCCCGCCCCCGCCCCCGCCGCTGCCCCGGGTGTCGAAGTACGCGGTGGTCGGCGTGCTGGCGATCGTGCTCGGCTTCGTGCTCTTCCTCAACCCGGCGCTGCTGCCGGCGGACGCCTCGGTGGTGACCCTGCTCGGGTTCACCGGCATCCTCGCCGGCTTCGTCACGCTGATCTGGCGGCTACGCCCCGGCGACGAGGACGACCACGACCCGGACGACGGCGCGGTCGTCTGACGCTCCGCCGCGCGACCGGCACGCTCCGCCCGCATCGCGGGAGGCCCACGCCTCGGTCGCTGACGCGACAGTGGTGTAACTTACGGTCAGTAGGAATACCGCCGTCCGTCACTTCCCTCACCGACTGCCCGGTTGTTCCTCCCTCGCGGTGGTCGGCCCACTGCGGATCGGAATGCCCCAGATGCGACCGAGTTCCCTCGTGGTGGTGGCCAACCGGCTCCCCATCGACGACAGCGTGGCGCCCGACGGAGCCTGCGAGTGGCGCCGCAGCCCCGGCGGGCTGGTCAGCGCGCTGCACCCCCTGCTACGGCACACCCCGGCCACCTGGGTCGGCTGGGCCGGCGGCACCGGCCCCGCGCCCCGCCTCCCCGACGTCGACGGTGTCCGCATGCACACCGTCGCGCTGACCGCCGAGGACCTGCGCGACCACTACGAGGGCTTCGCCAACGCGACCCTCTGGCCGCTCTACCACGACGCCGTCGAGCAGCCGGAATACCACCGCCACTGGTGGGAGGCGTACCAGCGGGTCAACCAGCGGTTCGCCGAGGCGGCCGCGGCGGTGGCCGAGCCGGGCGGCCTGGTCTGGGTGCAGGACTACCACCTGCAACTGGTCCCCGGCCTGCTCCGGGCGCTCCGGCCCGACCTGCGGATCGGCTTCTTCCTGCACGTGCCGTTCCCGCCGCCGGAGCTGTTCATGCAGCTGCCCCGGCGGGCCGAGCTGCTGCGCGGCATGCTCGGCGCCGACCTGATCGGCTTCCAGCGGGCCCAGGCCGCGCACAACTTCGCCCAACTGGTGGCGAAGGTGCTCGACCTGCCCGCCACCGACCGGCGGATCGGCGTCGACGACCGGGTGGTGCGGGTCGGGGCCTACCCGGTCTCGATCGACACGGCCGAAATGGCCGCGCTCGCCGGCCGCCCCGACGTGACCGCCCGGGCCCGCCGGCTGCGCCACGACCTCGGCGACCCGCAGCAGGTGATCCTCAGCGTCGACCGGATGGACTACACCAAGGGCATCGAGCAGCGACTCAAGGCCTACAGCGAGCTGCTTGCCAGCGGTGACGTCAAGGTCCGGGACACGGTGCTGGTCCAGGTGGCGGTGCCCAGCCGGGAGCGGGTCGGCCAGTACCAGATCCTGCGGGACCGGGTGGAGCGCGAGGTCGGCCGGATCAACGGCGAGTTCGGCCGGGTCGGCGAGCCGGCAATCCACTACCTCACCCAGCACTTCGACCGCGCCGAGCTGGCCGCTCTCTACCGGGTCGCCGACGTGATGGCGGTGACCCCGCTGCGGGACGGGATGAACCTGGTCGCCAAGGAGTACGTCGCCGCCCGGGTCGACGACACCGGCGCCCTGCTGCTCAGCGAGTTCGCCGGCGCGGCGGCCGAGCTGGAGCGGGCGTACCTGGTCAATCCGCACGACCTGGAGGGCCTCAAGCAGATGCTGCTCACCGCGCTGCGGGCCGGCCCGGAGGACGTCGGCGACCGGATGCGGGCGATGCGCGCGCACCTGCACCGCCACGACATCCACGCCTGGGCCCGCTCCTACCTCAGCGCGCTGGACCAGACCGGCTCGCTGGTCACCCGGCTGGGCGGCACCGGCTGAGCAGGGCGGTCACACCCGCTGCGGGTCCTTGACCAGCCAGTCGAGGATCGCGTCGAGCGGCTCCCGCCAGCGCGCGTCGAGCATCAGGTCGTGCCCCATGCCGGGGAAGAGCAGCGGGGCCGAGCCGTACCGGCGGGCGGCCCGGGTCAGCGCGGCCGGCGGCACCACCCGGTCGTCCGGGCTGCCCAGCACCAGCACCGGCGGGCGGCCCACCGCCGGCTCCGCCTCCCGGCCGGCCAGCAGCTGCCACTGCGCGCGCCGCCCGGCCCGACCGAGCCGCGACACGTGCCGGCGGGCGTCCGCCTCGGGCAGCTCCCTGCTGAACAACTGCCGGCGGCTGAGCCGCAGGCCGGCGCCGACCAGCGCGGGCAGCGTGCCGATCGGGTTGCGGCGCAGCGCCACACCGGCCGTCGACCAGCCGCCGAGCACCGGCGCGACCAGCACCGCGGCCCGGGCCGGGTAGCGGGCCAGCGCGTGGGTCACCACGAGCGCCCCGGCGCCGTGCCCCACCAGCACCGCCTGGCGCGGCAGGCCCGCCGCCACCTGGACCACGTCGTGCGTGTACGCGCGCAGCGTCGCCTTCGGCGCCGGCTCGCTGCCGCCGTGCCCGCGCAGGCTCAGCGCGTACGCCGGGAAGCCGCGCGACGCGGCGTGCTCCAGCCAGTGCTCGGCGAACGCCCAGGCCCCGTGCCCGAAGCCGGGGACGAGGAGCAGCGGCGGCCGCCCCTCCTCCAGCTCCGGGGCCGCGCCCAGCACCTCCCGCCGGGCCGGCCGGACCGGGCGGGCCCAGTCCCGGCCCCGCATGATCCGCAGCCGCTCGCTCATCTGGTCCGCCCTTCGTCCGCGACCGCGGGACCCGGCCCCGCCACGTTGCCCCCGCTCACCGGCGCCTTCTCTGTTCGCGACTGCGGGGCTCGCAGGACCGGCTCACTCCTCGCGCTCACCGGCGCCTTCTCTGTTCGCGACTGCGGGGCTCGCAGGACCGGCTCACTCCTCGCGCTCACCGGCGCCTCTCCAGCTCGTACAGGGCGCGCTGCACGGCGCGCAGGTAGTCGGCGTGGCCCACCTCGAACCAGTGCCGGCTGCTGTCCTTGACCTTGCCGGAGTACCGCTCCCCGGCACCGGCCTCCACCCGGGACGCGAACGCGGCGGCCCGCTCCGGCCGGCCGAGCCGGGCCTGGAGCAGCCGGGCGAACAGGACGGCCTGCCAGTGCGACAGAGTGAAGATGCCGGAGTCCGGCTGCACCAGGCCGGCCACCGCGAGGGTCGGGTACCCGGGGGCGAAGGCGTTGAGCCAGAGCCGGGGGCGACCCGAGGCGTCGTCGTCGCCGAGCACCTTCGGGTCGAGGAACTCGAAGCGGGGCAGGTAGCCGGTGGCGAAGACGACCAGCTCCGGGTCGATCTCCCGGCCGTCGGTGAGGGTGACCCCGCCGGCGTGGAACCGGGCCAGCTCGGGCACCGGGGTGATCTCGCCGTGGCCGACGTAGTAGACCAGCTGGCTGTTGGCGATCGGGTGGGTCTCGTAGACCCGGTGGTCCGGCTTGGGCAGGCCGAACCGGGTCAGGTCGCCGACGGTCAGCCGCAGCGTCCAGTGGTGGAGCCACTGCCGGATCCGCAGCGGCACGCGCAACGCGAGCAGGGTGTCGTTGACCTGGTCGGCCGGGCGGCCGAGGACGTACTTCGGGGCGTACCAGTAGCCGCGGCGGGTGGAGTGCCAGCAGCGGGAAGCCTGCTGGGCGGCCTCGACCGCGATGTCGCAGCCGGTGTTGCCGGCGCCGACCACCAGCACCCGCTTGCCGCGCAGCTGCGCCGGGTCCTTGTAGGACGAGGCGTGCATGACCTCGCCCCGGAACTCCTCCAGCCCTTCGTAGCGCGGCAGCTTCGGCGACCAGTTGTGGCCGTTGGCGACCACCAGGGCGGCGTAGCGGGAGGTGCGCTCCGGGCCGTATCCGCCGGTGCTGCGGGTGGTGACGTCCCAACGGTCGCCGGCCACCGGCTCGACCCGCACGACCTCGGTGCCGAACCAGATGTGCTGGCGCAGGTCGAAGTGGTCGGCGTACCGCTCGAAGTAGGACAGCAGCTGGCTGTGGTGCGGGTAGTCCGGCCAGGAGTCCGGCATCGGGAAGTCGGGGAACTGGGTGAACGGCCGCGACGAGATCAGGTGGGTGCTGGCGTACACCGGGCTGCGGTCGTGCCGCCAGTTCCACGCGCCGCCGACGCCGGTCTCGCGTTCGTAGCAGTCGACGCCGAAGCCGTGCTCTTTCAGGTTCTTCACGGCGGTCAGGCCGCTGGCGCCGGCGCCGATGACGCAGACCGTGTCGCCCCGGTCGGAGACCGGGCGGCCGTCCCGGCTCGGGGCGAGCGTGGTCTCCGGCTCGCGCCGGCCGTGCTCGGGGGAGGGTGGCACCGGGGTGTCTCCTTATGTGCGGCACGAACGCCGGTTCGACGGGCATCCTCCCCGTACCCGGAGCCGGTTGTCCAGCCCGGCTCGCCGGGCGCGCGGTCCGTGCCGGCCGTCGCGCGGGCGGGGCCGGGGCCGGCCCGGGGCACGGGCTCAGCCGGTGGCCGGCAGGAGCAGGTCGGCCAGGACCGGGAAGTGGTCGCTGGCCCGGCGGGTGAGCGGGGTGTCGACCACGTCGTACCCGGCCACGGTCACCCGCGGGTCGACGAAGAGCGCGTCGATGCGCCGGCGGGGATCGGCGCAGGAGTAGGTGTGCCGGTCGGCGGCGTCGGCGGCCACCGCCGCGTCGGTCAGTCCCTCCCCGACGGTGCGCCAGGCCGCCCCGTCGGGACCCTCGTTGAGGTCCGCGCCGAGCACCACCGGCAGGTCGGCGCCGGCCAGCTCCCGCTTGAGCAGGGCGGCCTGGCCGGGACGCTCGGCCGGGTCGGTGGACAGGTGCGAGCCGGCCAGCAGGAACCGCGCCCCGCCGACCGCGCACTCGGCGTACGCCGCGCCGCGCAGGTGCCGCCCGGGGGTCAGCGGGAACCGCTGGCAGCGGGTGGCCAGCACCCGGACCCGGAGGCTGGTCAGCAGCAGGTTGCCCAGCGACGGCAGGCCACCGGCGGCCACCACCAGGCCGAAGGACTCGGCGAGCGTGGTGCAGCGCTGCCGCCAGCGGAACCGGCGCGGGGCCTCCTGCACGATCACCACGTCCGGGGCCGCCCCGCGGACCACCGCCGCCAGCGCGGCCGGGTCGTCGCGCTGGCTGTGGATGTTGTACGACACCACCCGCAGCCGCACCCCGCCCGGCGGGGTCGGCGCGGCGCTCACCGCCTGCGGGCGAGGTCGGCGGCGCCGATGACGCCGGCGGTGTTGCCCAGCTCGGCGGGGCGCACCTCGGCCACCGGGAGCCGGCTGCGCTGGGCCAGCGCGGCGGTGAACGAGCGCCGGGTCGGGCCGAGCAGCAGGTCGCCGGCCTCGACGACGCCGCCGCCGACCACCAGGACCTGCGGGTCGAGGATCTGGGCCATGTCGGCGAGGCTGGTGCCGAGCCAGCGCCCGATCTGGGCGAACGCCTCGGCGGAGATCGGGTCGCCGCCCTGCGCGGCGGCGGTGACCATCGGGCCGGTGATCGCCTCGGCGTCGCCGCCGGCCAGGTCGAGCAGGTCGGTGGCGCGCTGCGGCTCCTGCCGGGCGCCGGCCCGGGCGAAGCGGACCAGGGCGCTGCCGCTGGCGTACTGCTCGATGCAGCCGAGCCGGCCACAGCCGCACTGGTGGCCGTCCGGCACGGTCAGCATGTGGCCCAGCTCGGCCGCGATGCCGTTGGCACCGCGCACCAGCTCGCCGCCGAGCACGATGCCGCCGCCGACGCCGGTGCCGATGGTGAACATGACCATCGAGTCGTCGGCGTCCCGGGCCGCGCCGTAGCGGAACTCGGCCCAGGCGGCCACGTTGCCGTCGTTCTCCACGATGACCGGCAGGCCGGTCGCGTTGCTGACGTACTCGCGCAGCGGCTCGTTCCGCCAGGCCAGGTTGGGGGCGAAGAGCACGGTGGAGCGGGAGGCGTCGATCCAGCCGGCCGCGCCGATGCCGACCGCGCCGACCTCGTGCCCGACGGCCAGCTCCGTGACCAGCTCGATGATGACGTCCCGGGTCTTGCCGACGTCGTCCGCGGGGGTGTCCCGTCGGGCCTGCACGAGAACCTCGCCGGTGTCGTCCACGACACCGCCGGCCACCTTCGTGCCACCGACGTCGACTCCGATGGTCAGCGTCACCGCTGCCACTCCCCTCTGCTGTGCTGCCCGACATCGGCCGAACCGGCCGCGCGCTGTCGGATGTCCGGTGTTCAGGCCCCGTCGCCTGGTGCGTCCCCGCCCGCGCCGGCCGGCGCACGCGAGGCGGGCACCACCGGACGGTCGGCCGTCGGCCGGACCTGGGCCGGTGCGACCGGCCCGGCGTCGTCGACGGGCGGGGCGGCGGCCGGCACGACCACGTCCTCCGCCCGCGTGGCAGCGGACCAGACGTCCCGCTCCGGTACCGACGGAGAATCATGCCCGGTACGGGTCGCCTCGCGCCACACGTGATCGGCGTCGGCGTCCGACCCGGCGGCGCGCCCGGCCGCACCGGTGGGCGCGTGGGAGGCTTCCCCGCGGTCGGCGGGGGCGAACGCGCGCATCAGGCTGGCGATCCCGGCGGCCAGATCACCCGCGCCGGTGGCGAGCCGCTCGGCGAATTCCGGACTCGGGTCCCGCAACGCCGCGATACCGCGGCAGACCGGACAGACGCAGCACTCGGGCGAACCGGTGGCGAATCCCCCGGTGCCGCCCCCGTCGCCGGCCGGCCGGGACGCGGCGCCACCGTGACCGAGGACACCCGAGAGGATGCCGCCGAGCGGACCCCACGGGTCGCCTCCGGCGCCCGGGTCGGTCAGCCGTGCCGTGGCGAGCAGCGTGGCGACCAGCCGCTCGGCCTCCTCCCGGGCGGAGCCCGGTTGCGTACCCCCCATGGTCGGCTCCTCTACCGTACGGCCGGCTGCCGCGTCACTGTGCCGCACCGGATGCTTCTACCCGGCGCTTGAGCTGCTTCAACGCCGTATCCATGATCATTTTCTCGGCCTTGCGGCGAAACATGCCGAGCATGCCCACCGAGAGCTCGACCTCGAGGGTGTAGGTCACCGTCGACGTCCCGTCCGGGTTGCCGACGATGTCGTACGACCCGCGCTGGGACTTCTGCATCTTCGACGGCGCCACCAGGTGCCACTCGATCCGGGACAGGTCCTCGGCGTACTCGTACGCCAGCACGTACTCGTCGGCCATCACCCCGGCGTCGATGATGAAGCGGACCTGGCTGGCGTAGCCGTCCTCGTACTCCTCGACCACCTCCGCCCGGCGCACCGCGTCGGTCCACTCGGAGTAGCTCGCGAAGTCGCAGATGACCGCCGCCACCCGGTCCGGTGACGCGCCGACGATGATCGACTGGGTGGAGGAGTCCGCCATGGGGGGAGGCTACCCGGAGCGACGCCCCCGCGCGCCGCTCCACCCCGCCGCGCCCGCCGCGGCGGCGGCGCTTCCGGCCGGGCGGGCGGCGGCGTCCCACCAGGCGGGCGGACAACCTCACTACCTCACCACCCGGGCATGCGGGTAGGTTTCGACAGAAGCCGACCCACCACGGCGGCCGGCCCGGCCAGTGCGAGCACGAGGGAGTGCAGGTGCGCGAGTTCTCCGTTCCGCCGATCGTCACCGTCGGCGACGCGGCCAACCTGACCGACCCGGTCTGGGACAACGCCGAGGCCGCGCCGGACGCCGTGCAGTTCGTCCGACCCGCCGCCGCCGCCGGCGCCGAGGGCCCCGCCCAGGTGGACGTGACCTGCCGGCAGTTCCGCGACGAGGTCGTCGCCGTGGCCCGCGGTTTGGTCGGAGCCGGCATCAACCCCGGCGACCGGGTCGCGCTGATGAGCCGCACCCGCTACGAGTGGACCCTGATCGACTACGCCATCTGGGCGGCCGGCGCGGTGACCGTGCCGATCTACGAGACCTCCAGCGCCGAGCAGGCCGCCTGGATCATCGCCGACTCCGGCGCCGTCGCCGTCGTGGTGGAGTCCAACGCGCACGCCGCCCTGGTCGCCGGCGTCCGCGACCGGGTGCCCGAGCTGCGCCAGGTCTGGCAGATCGAGCTGGGCGGGGTGGACGAGATCGTCGCGGCCGGCGCGTCGGTCGACCCGACGGAGGTCGAGCGGCGCCGCAAGGCGGTCCGCGCCGCCGACATCGCCACGATCATCTACACCAGCGGCACCACCGGCCGACCCAAGGGCTGCGTGCTGACCCACCGCAACATGTACGCCGACATCGCCAACGCGGTGCCGGTGCTGCCGAACCTGTTCCGGCCCGGCGCCTCGACCCTGCTCTTCCTCCCGCTGGCGCACTCGTTCGCCCGGCTCATCCAGATCGGCGTGGTGCAGGCCCGGGCCACCATGGCGCACTGCGCCGACACCAGGAACCTGGTCGGCGAACTCCAGGAGTTCAAGCCGACCTTCGTGCTCTCCGTACCCCGGGTCTTCGAGAAGGTCTACAACGGCGCCCGGCAGAAGGCCGAGGCCGACGGCAAGGGCAAGATCTTCGACCGGGCCGAGCGGGTCGCCATCGCCTACAGCGAGGCGCTGGCGACCCCCGACGGCCCGGGCCTGGGCCTGCGCGCCCAGCACGCGCTCTTCGACAGGCTGGTCTACCGCAAGCTGCGCGCCGCGCTCGGCGGCCGCTGCCGGGACGCGATCTCCGGCGGCGCCCCGCTCGGCGCCCGGCTCGGGCACTTCTTCCGCGGCATCGGGGTGACCGTCTGCGAGGGCTACGGCCTGACCGAGACCTCCCCCGCCGCCGCCGCGAACCTGCCCACCGCCACCCGCATCGGCACCGTCGGCCGTCCGCTGCCCGGCGTCACCATCCGGATCGACGACGACGGCGAGATCCTGATCTCCGGCGACCTGGTCTTCCAGGGCTACTGGCGCAACGAGGCGGCCACCGCCGAGGCGCTCGGCGCCGCCGGCTGGTTCCGAACCGGCGACCTGGGCCGGATCGACGACGACGGGTTCCTCAGCATCACCGGCCGCAAGAAGGAGATCATCGTGACGGCCGGCGGCAAGAACGTCGCCCCGGCCGTGCTGGAGGACCAGGTCCGGGCGCACCCGCTGATCAGCCAGTGCCTGGTGGTCGGCGACCGGCAGCCGTTCATCGCCGCCCTGGTCACCATCGACGAGGAGGCGCTGCCGAAGTGGCTGGCCGCGCACGGCCTGCCGGAGGACACCCCGGTCGAGCGGCTGGTCGCCCACGAGGCGTTGCGCACCGACATCCAGGGCGCGATCGACCTGGCCAACCAGTCGGTCTCCAAGGCCGAGGCGATCAAGGTCTTCCGGATCCTGCCCCGGGACTTCACCGAGGCCACCGGCGAGCTGACCCCGTCGCTCAAGGTCAAGCGCCAGGTCGTGCACAAGACGTACGCGTCCGAGATCGCCGAGATCTACCGGAGCTGACTACCATCCGTCACGTGCCCGCCTCCACACCCGTCCGGCCCCAGCCGCAACCCCTCGCCGTCGCCGCGCGCGCGGTCATGCTCGCGCTGGTCGCCGTCCTGACCCTGGTCGCCACCCGCGATCCCGCCCAGCTGTGGTGGATCGCCCTGCTGGCGGTCGCCGGCCTGCCGGCGGTGCTCGCCCCCGAGCACCGGCTGCTCGGCCCGCTCAGCCGGGTCGCCGAGGCGGTGCTGCTGGGGCTGGCCGCCAGCCAGGTCGCCGTCGAGTCCGCCCTCGGCGGGTCGGTCGGCGGGCTCGGCGCCTCGGCGGTGCTGCCGTACCTCGCGGTGCCGGTGACGGTGACCGCGCTGCGCCGCCGGTTCCGCGAGGGCGCGGGGCTGCTCGGTGTCACCGCGGCCACCCTGCTGGTCGCCGGGGCGTTCACCCAGGTCGACGGCGGGCGGCAGCTCGGCCAGCCCGGCTACCTGGCGGTCTGCGCACAGTGGCTGATCCTGGCCGGGCTCGGCCTCTACGCGGCCGGCACGCTGCACCAGGTGATGCGGGTCCGCGGCGAGGGCAAGCCCCAGCCGTACGCGGAGGCGACCCGGCTGCTCACCCAGCTGCGCACGGTCGCCCGGCAGCTGCCCGGCGCGACCCTGGATCCGGGCGGCATCTCCGAGCACCTGCTGGAGGAGCTGCGCACCGTCGCGCCCAACAACCGCGCCGCGGTGCTCTCCGCCAGCGGCGGCGGCCGGCTGGTGGTGCTCGCCCAGGTCGGCGTGGACCGGGTGGACTGGGAGACCACGCTCGACGCGGACTCGGCCATCGCCGACGCCTGGGCCAGCCAGCAGCCGCAGACCGCGGCCCGGTCACAGGCCCGCTCGCACCGCGGCGGGGACGTCTCCGCGCTGATCGTGCCGCTGGTCGCCGGCGTACGCACGGTCGGGCTGGTGGTGCTGGAGGCCGACGCCGCGCACGCGTACCCGCCGCCGGTGGTGTCCCGGGTGACCGCGCTGACCGGCCCCGCCGCGCTGCGGCTGGAGGCGGCGCTGCTCTTCGACGAGGTGCGCTCGCTGGCCACCAACGAGGAGCGGCAGCGGCTGGCCCGGGAGATCCACGACGGGGTCGCCCAGGAGCTGGTGATGGTCGGCTACGGCATCGACAACGCCCTGGCCACCGTGTACGACGACGCCGAGGAGACCGCCGAGGGGCTGCGCACGCTGCGCGGCGAGGTGACCCGGGTGATCACCGAGCTGCGGCTGAGCCTGTTCGAGCTGCGCAGCGAGGTGGACCGGCACGGCGGCCTGGCCGCCGCGATCGCCGAGTACGCGCGCACCGTCGGCGCCTCCGGCGGCCTGCGGGTGCACCTGTCGCTGGACGAGTCCACCGCCCGGCTTCCGGCCGCCACCGAGGCCGAGTTGCTGCGCATCGCGCAGGAGGCGGTCACCAACGCGCGCAAGCACGCCGGGGCCGCGAATCTCTGGGTCACCTGCGAGGTCGACCCCCCGTACGCGCGGATCGAAGTGTCGGATGACGGTCACGGCATCGGTGACCAGCACACCGACGGGCACTACGGTCTTGCGATCATGGCCGAGAGGGCGGAACGTATCCGGGGCCGGTTGGAGATCAGGCCGCGGCAGCCCAGCGGCACGACCGTGGCGGTGGTGCTCGGTTCCTCGCCCCGGCGAGATAACGTGCGTGGCAGCGCAGCAGGAGAAGGGGAGTAACCCGAGGATGACCACAAGCCCGACACCGGCAACTCGTACCAAGGTCCTCCTTGTCGACGATCACGACCTGATCCGCAAGGGCCTTCGGCACGCCTTCGAGCGCGACCGGCAGTTCGAGGTCGTCGGCGAGGCCGCCACGGCGGCGGAGGGCGTACGGCAGGCCGGCGCGCTGCAGCCGGACGTCGTGATCATGGACCTGCGCCTCCCGGACGGCAGCGGCCTGGAGGCCACCCGGGCGTTGCGCAAGTCCAGCGCGTCGATGGGGATCGTCGTGCTCACCATGTACGCCGGCGACGACCAGCTCTTCGGTGCGCTGGAGGCCGGGGCGAGCGCGTTCGTGCCGAAGACCGCACCGGCCGACGAGGTCGTGGCCGCCGCCCGGCACGCCGCCTCCTCCCCCAGCGCGTTCACCGCGGCCGACCTGGCCGAGGCGATGAAGCGCCGGCTGGCGCCGTCCGGTCCGCAGCTCTCCCCCCGCGAGGGGCAGGTGCTGCGGCTGCTGGCCGACGGCATGAGCGTCGCCGGCATCGCCAAGCAGCTCTTCGTCAGCGAGTCCACCGCCAAGACCCACATCTCGAAGCTCTACGAGAAGCTGGGTGCGGCCAACCGCGCCCAGGCGCTGATGACCGCGCTGCGGCTCGGCCTGCTCGAGGCCCCGGACGCGCCGAAGTTCTGAGGGCTTCCGCCCGTCACCGAGAGGTCCGCGCCCGCCCGCCGGTCGCGGACCTCTCGGCTGTCCGGCGGGCGCGGGCAGCGCGGCGTGCGGGATCGGCGGCCGGCAACGCGGCGCGGGCCGCGGCCGGCCTGCCCTGCGTGATCGGACGGTCGCACAGCGTCGGTGGCCTTTGCACCGGGGCGAAGCGGGGGCAGAATACCAGGATGGCCCGTGCGGGCGACGATGCTCGCGTTTGTCGACTAAAGGGGTGGGCATGCAGCGACCGGACTGGGCACCCGACGACATCGACATCGAGCGCCCCAGCGTCGCCCGCATGTACGACTACTACCTCGGCGGCTCGCACAACTTCGCGGCCGACCGGGCGGCGGCCCGGGCGATGATGGACGCGGTGCCCGAAGCCCCGTTGATGGCCCAGGCCAACCGGGCGTTCATGCGCCGGGCGGTGCAGTACCTGGTCGACTCCGGCGTACGCCAGTTCCTCGACATCGGCTCGGGCATCCCCACCGTCGGCAACGTGCACGAGATCGCCCAGCGCGCGGCGCCCGACTCCCGGGTGGTCTACGTCGACGTCGACCCGGTGGCCGTGGCCCACAGCCGGGAGATCCTCCAGGGCAACCCCGGCGCCACGGTCGTCCAGGAGGACCTGCGCCGGCCGGCGGCGATCCTGGGCCACCCCGAGGTGACCAAGCTGCTCGACCTCTCCCAGCCGGTCGCCGTGCTGATCGTGGCGGTGCTGCACTTCGTCCCGGACTCCGACCGCCCGGAGGAGATCCTGCGGACGCTGCGCGAGACGCTGACGCCGGGCAGCTACCTGGTCATGTCGCAGGCCAGCGACGAGGACCGCCGCGACACCGGCGAACGGGCCGAGGCCGAGCGGGTCTACCGCCGCACCGACAGCCCGCTGTCGATCCGCAGCCGGGCCGAGCTGACCGCGCTCTTCGACGGGTTCACGCTGCTCGACCCCGGCGTGGTCTGGGTGCCGCAGTGGCGGCCGGAGTCGCCGGAGAGCGCCGAGGACGCCGCGCAGGCGGTCTTCATGGGTGGCGCCGGACGCCTCGGTGGGTGAGACACCGGACGTGCCGGAGCACCGGTCGCGCCCCGGCACGTTCGCCCGCGCCTGGGCCAAGGCGGTCTCGGGCACCAGCTACCTGCCGATGACCCAGGCGCAGCTGGAGCTGCTGCTGCAACAACTCACCGAGCGGTTGGCCGGGGCCCTGCGGGCCGAGCCGTTCGACCCGCGCGTCGGGCACCAGGTGGGCGCGGAACTGGTCGCCGCCCACATCGCCTCGGCCGAGGGGCTGGGCCGTACCGTGGAGGTCATCCAGCTCCGGCTGATCCGCGACCTCGGGCTGGTCGCCGACGACGTCGAGGACCGGATGGCCCGGCTGCTCGCCACCGTCGCCACCGGGTACGCCCGGGCGCTGCGCGACCGGACGCTGGACGAGCAGGAGTCGATCCGCCGGGCCGCGATGGTGGCCCGGGCCCAGGCCGAGCGGGCGCTGCGCGACAGCGAGTCCCGCTTCCGCCACCAGGCCAGCCACGACCCGCTGACCGACCTGCCCAACCGGGTCCTGTTCACCGAGCGGCTCACCGCGGCGATCGGCGAGCCGGGCCGGGGCGCCGACCGGGTGGGGGTCTGCTTCCTCGACCTCGACCGGTTCAAGGTGGTCAACGACTCCCTCGGGCACCAGGTCGGCGACGCCCTGCTGGTGTCGGTGGCGCGGCGCCTGCGCGCGGCGCTCGGCGAACACCTGGTCGCCCGGCTCGGCGGCGACGAGTTCGTCATCCTGGTCGAGCGCACCGCCCGGGTCGAGGACGTGGTCGAGGTCGCCGAGGCGGCGCTGGCCGCGCTCGGCGAGCCGGCCCTGGTCGACGGGCACGAGCTGACCGTCACCGCCAGCATCGGCATCGTGGAGCGCCCGGTGGCCGGCACCACGCCCGGTGAGCTGATGCGGGCGGCGGACAGCACCCTGCACTGGGCCAAGGCGGCCGGGGGCGCACGCTGGTCGGTGTTCGACCCGGACCGGCACCACGCCGACCTGGCCCGGTACGCCCTCTCCGCGGCGATCCCCGCCGCGATCGACCGGGGCGAGTTCTTCCTGGACTACCAGCCGCTGACCTCGCTGCGGGACGGCACGCTGCTCGGCGTGGAGGCGCTGGTCCGCTGGCGCCACCCGAGCCTGGGGCTGCTGCGGCCGGACAGCTTCATCGGGCTGGCCGAGGAGACCGGCCTGATCGTCCGGCTCGGCGGCTGGGTCCTCGCGGAGGCGTGCCGCGAGGCGGAGAGCTGGGGCGCCGGAGCCCCCTTCGTCAGCGTCAACCTGGCCGTCCGCCAGGTGCACCGACCCGGCCTGGTGCAGGAGGTGCGGGGCCTGCTGAGAGCCACCGGCCTGCCGCCGGAACGGCTCCAGCTGGAGATCACCGAGAGCACCATGATGAGCACCGCGGAGGAGCCGGTCCGGGCCCTGCGGGTCCTGGCCGACCTCGGCGTACGGATCGCCATCGACGACTTCGGCACCGGCTACTGCAACCTGGCGTACCTGCGGGACCTGCCGGTGACCGAGCTGAAGGTGGCCGGGGAGTTCGTCGCCGGGCTGCGCGCCCCGGCGGTCGACCCGGCCAGCCGCACCGACGAGCGGATCCTCGCCTCGCTGGTGTCGCTGGCCCACGCGCTGGACCTGACGGTCACCGCCGAGGGGGTGGAGACGGCCGGGCAGGCCGACCGGCTGCGGGCGATCGGCTGCGACGCCGGCCAGGGCTGGTACTTCGGGCGGCCCGGGCCGGCCGACCGCTGCCTCGGCCGCTCTCCCGCGCTGTCCACCACGGTCGGGGCCGGGCCGGTCGGGTCACCCGGGTAGCGACGGCCCGGCGGCGGCGCGACGCGGCGCCCGGCCCGGCACCGACACCGGCAGCTGACTGTCGTCCCCGTTGAGGTACGTCAGCACCGCCAGCACCCGCCGGTTGTCGTCGTCCGACGGCGGCATCCGCAGCTTGCTGAAGATGTTGTTGATGTGCTTGCTGACCGCCTTCTCGGTGACGAAGAGCCGGGCGGCGATCGCCGCGTTGGACCGCCCCTCGGCCATCAGGCCCAGCACCTCACGCTCCCGGGCGGTCAGCTCCTGCAACGGCTGGGCCCCGGACCGGCTGGCCAGCAGCTGGGAGACGACCTCCGGGTCCATCACCGTGCCACCGCCGGCCACCCGGCGCACCGCGTCGACGAACTGGGCCACGTTGGACACCCGGTCCTTGAGCAGGTAGCCGACGCCGCCGGCGCGGTCGGAGAGCAGCTCCCGGGCGTAGAGCTGCTCGACGTGCTGGGAGAGCACCAGGATCGGCAGGCCGGGGATCTCGGCCCGGGCCTGGATGGCCGCCTGCAACCCCTCGTCGGTGAAGGTCGGCGGCAGCCGCACGTCGAGGACCGCCACGTCCGGGCGGTGGGTGACCAGGGCCGACAGCACCGACGGTCCGTTGTCGACGGCCGCGACCACCTCGAAACCGAACGCCTCGAGGATGCGGATCAGCCCGTCCCGGAGGAGGGCGAGGTCTTCGGCGATGACAACTCGCAAGGGAGCTCCATGGTCACAAGGGTGGGCCCGCCGGGCGGACTGGTCACCACCATCGTTCCATCAAAGGCCGCGAGCCGTCGTCCGATACCGGCCAGTCCGCTGCCCGCCGCCGGGTCGGCGCCGCCCCGACCGTCGTCACCCACCACGATGGTCAGCCGGCCGTCACCGTGGCCCAGGTGGATCCAGGCGTGCGCGGCGCCGCTGTGCTTGGTGATGTTCGCCAGCCCCTCGGCCACCGCGAAGTACGCCGCGGACTCCACCGGCGCCACCGGGCGGCCCGGCAGGTCGACCTCGACCTCCACCGGCAGCGGCACGGCCAGCGCGAGCGCCCGGACGGCGCCGTCCAGCCCGCGCTCGGCGAGCACCGGCGGGTGGATGCCGCGTACCAGGCCGCGCAGCTCGACCAGGGCCTGGCCGCTGGTCTCCCGCGCCTCGGCCAGCAGCCGCCCGACGGCGGCCGGGTCCTGCTCCAGCAGCTGCTCGGCCAGGCCGATGTTCATGCTCAACGCGACCAGCCGGGCCTGCGCCCCGTCGTGCAGGTCGCGCTCGATGCGGCGCAGCTCGGCCGCCTGGGCGTCGACGGTGTCGGCCCGGGTGACGGTGAGCTGGCGGACCCGCAGCGCCAGCTCCGCCGCCCGGGTCGGGGCCAGGAAGAGCCGGGCGAAGCGCAGGTGCAGCCAGACCAGCCAGGGGGCGATGGCCAGGCCGCCGAGCAGGAGCAGCCACCCCTGCGGCAGCGCGGCCAGCGCCTCGGCGAGGTTGCCCAGCGGCCAGAACAGGCCGTAGCCGTACGAGTCGACGGTGAGGTAGAGCACCAGCGGCACCCCGAGGGCGCCCTCCAGCCCGTACAGCGGCACCACGAACGCGAGCAGGCACGCCCCGCCGGTGATCGCGCCGGGAACGAGCCAGGCGAAGTCCCGCCAGGTGGCCGGGTCGCCCACCACCCACCGGAAGCGCCGCCAGCTGCCGACCTGCGCCCCCTCCGGCACCGGCCGGTACGGCGTGGCGATGGGCACCCCGCCCCACCGGGCGAGCCGGCGTTGCAGCCCGGTCGACAGCCGCACCAACGCGGTCACCATCGGGAACAGCGCGAAGCCGATGCCGAAGGCGGGGATGAGCACCAGCGACAGCAGCGACAGCGCGAACAGGGCGAGGTTGGTGGTCAGGGAGAGCACGGCCACCGCCAGGCCCTGGAGTGCGGCGATCGAACCGGGCCGGACCGTCTGGCGGGCGAACTCTCGCAAAGGGCTGTCCACGATTCCCATTCTCGGGCACGACCGCCCCGTGTTCGGTGGTGCTAGGACCACCGGCGTCGGGGACGTGACACTCCTGTCTGCGCGCCCGCAGGCCAGAAGGATCGAAGGCAGGAAGCAGCACCTGCCGCGGACACGCGGTCCGCCTGGTTCCGCACCCGTCCGTCAGCTCCCGATCCTCGGAGGAAACCGACATGTCCCGGCAACGACTGGCCGGTCTGCCGTCCGGCCGACGCAGCAAGTACGCCCTCATCGTCTTCTGGCTGATCCTCGTCGCGGTGGCCGGCCCGCTCTCCATCAAGCTGAGCGAGGTCCAGGACAACGACACGCTCGGCTCGCTGCCCGCCAGCGTGGAGAGCAGCCGGGCCGTCGCCCGGGCCGAGGCGGCCTTCCCGGACTCGAAGAAGCCCGTGGCGATCGCCGTCTACGTCCGCGACGCCGGCCTCACCGACGCCGACCGCGCCAAGGTCGACGCCGACCGCACCGTGTTCGCCCGGTACGCCGACGGCGGCGCGGTGTCGCCCCCGGTGCCGAGCGAGGACGGCAAGGCCCTGCTGGTCTCCTTCCCGGTCGCCGGCGACGACGTCCAGCGCCCCGAGGCGGTGACCGACGTCAAGGACCGACTCGCCGTCGACCAGCCCGCCGGCCTGCGTACCGCCCTGACCGGCGACGCGGCGGCCGAGAGTGACGTCCTCGACGCGTTCGGCGGGATGGACACCACGCTGCTGCTGGCGACCGCGGTCACCGTCGCGGTGCTGCTCCTGGTCACCTACCGCAGCCCGGTGCTCTGGCTGATCCCGCTGATCACCGTCGGCGTCGCCAACCAGTTCGCCGGCGGCATCGTGTACCTGATGGCGAAGTACGGCGGGGTGACGGTCGACTTCCAGAGCCAGACCATCCTGACCGTGCTGGTCTTCGGCGTCGGCGTGGACTACGCGCTGCTGCTCATCGCCCGGTACCGGGAGGAGCTGCGCCGGCACGCCGACCGGCACGAGGCGATGAAGGTGGCGCTGCGCCGGTCGTTCGGCGCGATCTGCGCCTCGGCGGCGACCGTCGCGATCGGACTGCTCTGCCTGCTCGCCGCGGACCTGCCGTCCACCCGTGGCCTCGGCCCGGTCGGCGCGGTCGGCATCGGCGCCGCCCTGCTGGCCATGACCACCCTGCTGCCGGCCGTGCTCGTCCTGTTCGGGCGGTGGCTGTTCTGGCCGTTCGTGCCGCGCTACACGCCCACCGCCGTCACCGCCGACGTGACCGCGGACCACGGGATCTGGCGCCGGATCGCGGCGCTCGTCGGTGGCCGGCCCCGGGCGGTCTGGATCGGCACCACGGCGGCGCTGGTGGCGCTCACCTTCGGCATCGGCAACCTCAGCATCGGCATGCCCAACGAGGAGGCCTTCACCTCGGAGGTCGGCTCGGTCACCGGCCAGCGGCTGATCGCCGCGCACTACCCGAGCGGCTCGGCCTCACCCGCCGAGATCCTGGCCACGGCGGGGACGACCGACCAGGTGGTCGCCGCCGCCCGGGCCGTGCCCGGCGTCGCCCGGGTCGACGAGCCGGAGCGCTCGCCGGACGGGGCCTGGGTCCGGGTCCCGGCGGTGCTGGCCGACACGCCGGACAGCGACGCCGCCCTGAGGACCGTGGAGCGGCTCCGCACGGCCGTGCACGCGGTGCCCGGCGCCCAGGCGGTGGTCGGCGGCAGTACCGCCGTCCTGGTGGACCAGGAGCGCACGGTCGGCCGGGACAACCGGATCGTCATCCCGCTGATCCTCGCCGTCGTCTTCGTCATCCTGGTGCTCCTGCTGCGGGCACTGGTCGCGCCGCTGCTGCTGATGGTGAGCGTGGTCCTGTCGTACGCCGCCGCGATGGGGGCCGCCGGCTTCATCCTGGACGCGCTGGGCTACACCAAGCTCTTCGTGGGGATCCCGCTGCAGGCGTTCCTGTTCCTCGTCGCCCTCGGCGTGGACTACACGATCTTCCTGATGACGCGGGCCCGGGAGGAGACGGCGCAGCTCGGGCACCGGCCGGGCGTCCTGCGCGCGCTGACCGTGACCGGTGGCGTCATCACCAGCGCGGGAGTCGTGCTCGCGGCCACGTTCGGCGCGCTGGGCGTGCTGCCGCTGGTGCCGTCGATGCAGACCGGGGTGATCGTGGCCGTCGGCATCCTGCTCGACACGCTGCTGGTCCGCAGCCTGCTCGTCCCGGCGCTCGCGCTCGACCTGGGCGCCCGCACCTGGTGGCCAGGGAAGCTGTCCCGCCGGACCGCCCCGACCAGGCCTGCGACCCCGGCCGAGCCGGTCCCGGCCCGGGCCTGACCGGCGACGACACCCTCCGCCGCACCGGGCGGGCCGGGCTCGACCGCCCGCCCGCCCGGTCCCCACGCCCGGCGACGCCCGGAGCGCCGGACGGCGCCGACCGCAGTCCCCCCGGCCGGAACCATCGCCACGAGCGTGATACCTCAGAGGCATCAAGATGACTCTGAGGTATCACGCTCGCAGTGGCGACACACCACCGACCGGGTACGTCGGCCGGCGATAGCAGGACGAGGCCGGGATCGTCGAGACGCGCGCTGCTCGGGGGTCAGTGACGGGAGCGTCGACGACCCGGCAGACCGGGGCGGCGGCCCGCGTCCCGCCGGTCAGCCCGCGAGCAGGGCGGCCATCCGCTGCGCCTGGGTCTCCCAGCGCCACTCCCGCTCCACCCAGGCCCGGCCGGCCGCGCCGAGCTGCCGGGCCAGGTCCCGGTCGGCGAGCAGGGTGGCCACCCGGTCGGCGAGCTGGGCCACATCCCGGCCACGCACCACGTACCCGGTCTCCCCCTCGCGCACCGCGTCCGGGGCGCCGCCGGAGTCGCCGGCGACCACCGGCAGGCCGGTCGCGGAGGCCTCCAGGTAGACGATCCCGAGCCCCTCGACGTCCAGGCCCCGGTTGCGGGTGCGGCAGGGCATCGCGTAGACGTCACCGGCGGCGTAGTGCGCGGGCAGCTCGGCCGAGGGCACCGAGCCGGTGAAGACGACGTCCCGCTCGACGCCGGTCTGCCGGGCCAGCTTCTCCAGCGTCGCCCGGTACGGCCCGCCACCGACCACCAGCAGCGCCGCGTCGGGCACCCGACGGCGGATCTCCGGCATGGCCCGGATCAGCATGTCCTGCCCCTTGCGGGGCACCAGCCGGGACACGCAGACCGCCACCGGACGGTCGGCCAGCCCCAGCCGGACGCGGACCCGCTCGCCGTCGACGGACGGGTGGTAGGTGTCCACGTCGACGCCGGGGGCCAGCCGGTGCAGGTCGGTCACCCCGTGCAGCGCCCGTTCGAGGCGTACCCGGGTGTAGTCGCCGAGGTAGGTGACCACGTCGGTACCGCGGCCGATCCGGCGCAGCGCGGCCCGGGCGGCGGGCAGCGCCGCCCAGCCGATCTCGTGGCCGTGGGTCTGCGCGACCACCCGGCGGATGCCGGCCCGGCGGCGCAGCCCGGCCGCGAGCAGGCCCAGCGGGGCGGCGGCACCGAACCAGACGGTGTCGCAGTCGTGTTCGCGGGCCAGCCGCGCCGCCCGGCGGGCCACGAGCGGGGTGGGCAGCAGCACCTTGGTCCGCTCCCGGACCACCTCGAAGGGCTGGTCGGCGTCGAACTTCGCCGCCCCCCGCCAGCTGGAGGCGTAGACCACCACCGAGCCGGTGGGCTGCCGGAGGGCGAGGTTGTGCACGAAGGACTGGATGCCGCCGGGGCGGGGCGGGAAGTCGTTGGTGATCAGCAGCGTCCGGCTCATCTGCCGGCCTCCCTGGCGTAGGCGCGGGCGGCGGCCATCCGCTCCACGGTGGACGGGTGCGAGGCCGACCAGAGGTACTCCCAGCGCGGCGGGTCGGGATCAGCCAGGTTGACCCCGGCCAGCCGGCGCTGCATCGCCTCGAAGGTGGCCGGATCGCGGGTCAGCGCGAGCGCGTGCGCGTCGGCGCGCGCCTCGACCCGGCGGGAGACCAGCGCCTGCGCCGGCGCGGCGACCAGCCCGGCCACCGTCACCAGGGCGATCAGCAGCGGGAACGCGCGCGGCTCGGCCACGGAGTCGACGCCGGCCAGCCGCAGCAGCGGCCCCCAGGAGCCGAGCAGGTAGAGCGCGACCACCGCCAGGGCGGCGCCGAGCGCGCCGATGAGCGTGCCGACCGCCACGTCCCGGTCCTTCGCGTGCCCCAGCTCGTGCGCGACCACGCTGGTCACCTCGGCCGGGGTGGCCTCGCGCAGCAGGGTGTCGTAGACCACCACCCGCCGGGTCGGCCCCAGCCCGGAGACGTACGCGTTGACCGCCTTCGTCCGCCGGGAGGCGTCGGCGACCAGCACGTCCCGCACCGGCACCCCGTCCCGGGCGGCCATCGTCATCAGCTCGGCGCGCAGCGGACCCTGCTCCATCGGGGTGAACCGGTTGAACACCGGCTCCACCACGACCGGTAGGACGAAGGAGAGCAGCACGACCAACCCGGCGGCCCCGGCCGCACCGAACGCCCACCACCAGCGCGGGGCGAGCCGGGTCACGGTGTAGAAGCCGAGCAGCGCGACCGCGCCGATGACCGCGCTGACCGCGTACGACTTGAGCAGGTCGAGGGCCCAGCCGCCCCAGCCGTGGGTGCTCAGCCCGTACCGGGTGAGCACGGAGTGCCGCCAGGCGGCGAAGGGCAGGGTGAGCAGGTCGGCGACGAGCAGCACGGCGAGCCCGCCGAGCACCGCGCGGGCGGTCCAGTGACCGCCGAAGGGGCGCCCGGCCAGCTCGACCAGGCGGGCGCCGAGCGGGGTGAGCCCGAGCAGCAGCGCCACCAGCAGCCCGACCACCAGCCCGCCGTACGCGCCGGGGCGCAGCGCGGCGCGGAACTCGCGCGCGTGGGCCACCCGGTCGACGGGGAGGTCGCCCAGCGCGGCGACCTGGTCGGCCCGCGGCGCCGGCGGCCGGCTCCACGGCACCAGCACGACGCTGGCGACCAGCAGCGCCAGCACCAGCCCGCCGAGGGTCAGCACCGCCCACCCGCGGGGGGTCACGCCGGCACCTCGTACGCCGGCCCGCCGCCACCACGCCGTAACCGCGTCATGCCGCCGCTCCTCCCGCCGTGAGCGACCATCCTATGGCCCGCCGCCACCGGGCCCGGCGCGCGCCCACGCCTGCGCCGAGAGACCGGCATGGCACGCCGCCGGGGGCCCGCCCGGCGGGCCGGCCGCCCTCCCGAGGCCGACCGGGCCGTGTTCCGGTGGCGGCCCCGGTCAGGCCACCCGATGCCGGCGGGCCGGGCGGGCCGGCCCGGTCTCGTGGGCCAGCACCGCCACCTCGAAGCCGGCCCGGGCGAACACCTCGACCGCCCGGTGCTCGGCGGGCCCGAGGCCGGCGGCCGGCGAGTCGGCGTCGAGCAGGGCGGTCACCAGGCAGCCGGAGCAGCCGGCGCCCCGGATCCCGCACCTGTCGCAGTCGATGAGCATCGTGCCTCCCTGACGGAGTGCGGCGCGGCGGGTGGAACCCTTTCGTCACCATCCGAGCACCGTCGGTCAGGTCGGACACTAGTCACCGGGTCCGACAGAACCGGACAACAGTGATCAAGAGTCAGGAACGGGCCAGCCGGCGCAGCAGCGAGTCCGCGCCGAGCGGGTACGCGCCATGTCGGCGCACCCCGTCGGCGACCTCGCGGTCGGAGGAGACCACCACCACCGGCCGGCCAGCCGGTTCGGCCCGGACCAGGCGGCGGATCAGCTCGTCGGCGGTCTCCCCCTTGCGGGAGAAGAGGACCCGTACGCCGCGCGGGGTCGGCGGCAGCCCGTGCATCCGTTCCGCGCCGTCGAAGACCACGGTGACCTCGTCGCCGGTCTGCGCGGCGATCCCGCCCAGCCCGGTGATCAGCCGTTTGCGCTGCTGTTCGAGGGACATCTCGCCGAAGCCGCGCTTGGTGACGTTGTAGCCGTCCACCACCAGGTGCGCCCGGGGCAGGGCGAGCAGCTGGTCCAGCCGGGCCGGGTCGTCGGTGTCCCGGGCCCGGGCGGCGGTGCCCGCGGGCGTGGTGGCCGAGGAGTCGGCGAACGCGTCGGCCACGAAGTCGGCCGGCAGCTTCTCCACCGGGTCCAGCGCCAGCTCCCGGCGCAGCCCGACGGCCGCCTGCCCGATGGTCTCCAGCAGCAGCCAGAGCCGGGCGTCGTCGACCGAGCGGGCCTCCTTCGCGCTGGCCCGGGCCACCCCGGCCACCGCCTCGGCCTCGGCCAGCCGGGCCCGTGCCCGGCGCAGCTCGGCGTCGCTGTCGGCCGCCGCCCGGGCGGCCCGGCCCCGCTCGGTGGCGAGCAGCTCGTTGGCCCGGCGCTCGCGCGCCTGCGTCTCCCGCAGCGTCCGCTGGAGCTGGCGGCTCTCCTCCCGCAGCTGCCCCAACTCCTCGCGGACCCGGGCCAGCTCGTCGCGGAGCTTGTCCGCCTCGACCCGGGCCACCGCCCGGTCGTGCTCGGCGCGGGAGGCCCGCTGCTCGGCCTCCCGGACCAGCTCGGCCACGACCGCGCTGTCCGCCTCGGCGCGCACCGCGGCGCCGCTGGCCTCGATCAGCTCCCGCCAGCCCCGGGGCCGGGCCAGGTACGCCAGCGCGGCCACCTCGACCGGGTCGGCGGCGGCCGGTGCGGTGCCCTCGACCACGGCGGCGCCCAGGTCACCGGCGTCGGCGAGCACCCGCGCCGTGACCCGCTGACGGAACAGCGGGTCGGCGGTGAGCTGGGCGGCGATCACCGGCGCGCCCAGCCGGGCGCGGCGGTTCGGGGCGAACTTGGCCACCCGGCGCAGCGGCACCGGCACCTCGTCGGCGGGCAGCCCGGGCAGCACCGCCGCGGTGAGCGCGACGATGCGCTGGCGGACCGGCTCGGGGAGGATGGGCTCCGGCTCGGGCGCCCCCGCACCCGGTTCCGCGCCGGCCTCGGGCGCGGCGGCGGACGACCCCTCCTCGGGGAGGTGGTCGTCGTACGGCTCGGTGAGGGGCATGGGGCAAGTCTCCCACCGCGACCGGGCCCACCGCCGGATGAGTGAGCCGATCTCTCATCCTAGACCGGCGGTGACGGCTGGGGCCGTTGCGACCGGAGTGTCGGACGGGCCCGCTAGCCTGCCGCGCGTGGCACCTGGGGAGTACGTCCAGCAGACGCTGGCCGGTCTGGATCCGACAGCGGGCGGCGGGGTGGACCCGGCGCTGCCGCTCTACGCGACGACCTTCGTGGTGGTCGACCTGGAGACGACCGGCGGCGCCCCGGACGGCGGCGGCATCACCGAGATCGGCGCGGTCAAGGTGCGCGGCGGCGAGGAGCTGGGGGTGCTCGCCACCCTGGTCAACCCCGGGGTGCCGATCCCGCCGTTCATCACCGTGCTGACCGGCATCACCCAGGCCATGCTGATCCCGGCGCCGCCGATCGAGCAGGTGCTGCCGAGCTTCCTGGAGTTCATCTCCGACGCCGTGCTGGTGGCCCACAACGCCCCCTACGACGTGGGCTTCCTCAAGGCGGCCTGCGCCAGGCACGGCTACCGCTGGCCCAACCCCCAAGTGCTGGACACCGCCGCCCTGGCCCGCCGGGTGCTGACCCGCGACGAGGTGCCCAACCGCAAGCTCGGCACCCTGGCCGCCTACTTCCGCACCGCCACCCAGCCCACCCACCGGGCGCTGGAGGACGCCAAGGCCACCGTCGACGTGCTGCACGGGCTGATCGCCCGGCTCGGTGGGCACCGGGTGGACACCGTCGGCGAGGCCATCGAGTTCGCCCGCGCGGTCACCCCCAACCAGCGCCGCAAGCGGCACCTCGCGGAGGGCCTGCCCAAGGCGCCGGGGGTCTACATCTTCCGGGCCGCCGACGACCGGCCGCTCTACGTGGGCACCTCCGGCGACATCGCCACCCGGGTGCGCAGCTACTTCACCGCGGCGGAGAAGCGGGCCCGGATCTCCGAGATGCTCGCCGCCGCCGAGCGGGTGGAGGCGGTCGAGTGCGCCCATCCTCTCGAGGCGGAGGTCCGCGAGCTGCGGCTGATCGCCGCGCACGCCCCGCCGTACAACCGCCGCTCCAAGTTCCCCGAGCGGATGGTCTGGCTCAAGCTGACCGACGGGCCGTACCCGCGGCTGTCGGTGGTGCGCAGCCTCGCCCCCGGCGACACCGCCTACCTGGGGCCGTTCCGCTCCAAGCAGGCGGCCGAGCTGGCCGCCGCCGGCTTCCACGACGCCGTCCCGCTGCGCCAGTGCACCCACCGGCTCTCGCTGCGCACGGTCACGCCGGCCTGCGCGCTGGCCGAGCTGGGTCGCTGCCCGGCGCCCTGCGAGCACCGGATCACCCCCGAGGAGTACGACCACCGGGCCGCCGCCCCGTTCCGTACGGCGACGGCGAGCGACCCGCAGGTGGTGGTCGACGCCCTGCTCGCCCGGATCGAGGCGCTGTCGGCGAGCCGGCGCTACGAGGATGCGGCGGTGGCGCGGTCCCGGCTGGCGGCGGTGCTCCGGGCGACCGTACGCATGCAGCGGCTGGCCGGGCTGACCCGGATCGCCGAGCTGACCGCCGCCCGGCGGGCCCCCGGCGGCGGCTGGGAGCTGGCGCTGGTCCGGCACGGCCGGCTCGCCGGGGCCGGGGTCTCCCCGGCCGGGGTCCACCCTCGACCGACCATCACCGCGATCCGGGCCACCGCCGAGACGGTGGAGCCCGGCCACGGGCCGGTGCCCCGCGCCTCCGCCGAGGAGACCGAACGCATCCTGTCCTGGTTGGAACGGCCGGAGACCCGGCTGGTGGAGATGTCCTCCGAGTGGTCGTCGCCGGTGGCCGGCGCGGCCCGCTTCCGGGACCTGCTGGCGAAGGCCGAGAACGGCGGATCGCACCAACTCTCGACCGAACGCTCATGAGCAAGTGACCGATCGGATGACCGTGACTGACTTAGGCTGTTAAGGGAGTGCAGTCCTGCCCGTTTCGTGGGCCTGCTTCCGGTTGCCGGGCACGGGTGATCGCGGAGCCGGGGTGAGGAGGTGTCCCTCGTGGACGTCGACGCCGGACACGGCGCCGCCCTGGGGGGCGCGCTTCCGACCCAGGCGGGGGAGCTGCCGCTGGCCCGCCGGCTGCGGTCGTTGCTCACCTGGCCGACCAACGACGCCGACCCGGTCAACCAGCTGGTCCGCACCCACCGGGGCATCCACGCCGGCGCGGAGCCGTCGGTGCTGCGCCGGGCGTACACGATCGCGGAGAACATGCACCGCGGCCAGTTCCGCAAGAGCGGCGAGCCGTACATCACCCATCCGCTCGCGGTCGCCCAGATCTGCGCCGACCTCGGCATGGACACCACCACCCTGGTGGCGGCGCTGCTGCACGACACGGTCGAGGACACCCGCTACACGCTCCAGGCGCTCAGCGAGGACTTCGGCCACGCGGTGGCCCACCTGGTCGACGGGGTGACCAAGTTCGACAAGGCGTTCTACGGCAAGGCCGCCGAGGCGGAGACGATCCGCAAGATGATCATCGCGGCGGGCAAGGACGTCCGGGTGCTGATCATCAAGCTGGCCGACCGGCTGCACAACATGCGCACCCTCGGCGTCCGCTCGGCGGCGTCCCGGGAAAGGATCGCCCGCAAGACCCAGGAGGTGCTCGTCCCGCTCTGCGACCGGCTGGGCATCCAGACCCTCAAACGCGAGCTGGACGACGTGGTGCTGCTGCACCTGCGTCCCGAGGAGCACGCCCGGATCGCCCGGCACGTGCACGACCGGCCCGGGTGGGACGCCTACCTGGACGCCGTGGTCACCCAGACCAGGACGGCGCTGCGCCGCAGCCGGGTCGACGCCGAGGTGATCCCCCGACCCCGGCACCTCTACTCGATCTGGAAGGACACCGTCGCCGGGGGCCACACCGCCCCGTTCGACCTGCCCCGGATCGTGATCGTGGTGGACGGTCCGGCCACCGACTGCTACGCGGCGCTCGGCGCGGTGCACGGCCGCTGGCGGCCCGTCCCCGGCCGCTTCAAGGACTTCATCGCCTCCCCGAAGAACAACCTCTACCGGTCGCTGCACACCAGCGTCTGCGGCCCACAGGACCGCACCGTGGAGGTGCTGATCCGCACCGGCGAGATGCACCGTTCCGCCGAGTACGGCGTCGCCGCCGACTTCCGCTTCCCGCGCTCCTCCGGCGATGCCGCCCGGGCCGAGCAGCTGGCCTGGCTGCGGCGGGTGCTCGACTGGGAGCAGGAGGCCCCCGACCCGGCCCAGTTCCTCCAGTCGCTGCGCTGCGACCTGGCCGAAACCCAGATCCAGGTGGTCGCCGACGGCCGGCAGGTCGTGCTCCCGGCCGGGGCCACCCCGGTCGACCTGGCGTACGAGCTGGGCACCGAGCGGGGCGACCACTGCCTGGCCGTGCGGATCAACGGCCGGCTGGCCCCGCTCTCGTCCGAACTGGACGAGGGCGACGTCGTGGAGATCTTCACCGAGAGCGACGCGGAGAGCGGCTTCGAGGCGGACGCCGCGCCGCGCGGGCCCCGCCGCGAGTGGCTCGGCTTCGTCAAGTCGCCGCACGCGCAGATGCAGATCAACCGTTGGTTCGCCGAGCACACCGAGCCGGGCATCTCGATCGCCGACAAGGTGCGCCTCGGCCGGGCGACCATCGGGCTGGCGCTGCGCAAGCACAACCGGGGGCTGGCCAGCGACCTGCCGCTGCTGCGGCTCTCCGAGGAGCTCGGCTACCCCGACCTGGAGACCCTCCTGGTGGCGGTCTTCGACCGCGCGGTCGAGCCGGACGCCGTCGTCCAGCAGCTCATCGACCTGGTCGACCACCGCCAGTAGGGCCGCCACCCCGCCGCGACCCGCCATCGCGACGCACCGCGCCCGCGCGCCATGCCGGCGTGGGTGTGCCGGCGCGAACGGCCACTCCGTCCCGGAAGAGCGCGCGGGGCCGGGGCGAGTGGTGGGCCCGGGGGGCGGGTGGGCGGCGGAGGGCCTAGCCTGGAGTCATGATCCCCCGCTCGCGCGCCACCGGCCGGGCCGTCGCCTACAAGGTCTTCTACCGGCTTCCGGTCGGGATGCGCCGCCGCCTGGTCCGGCTCGCCGTGCCGAAGTACGTCGTCGGCGCGGTCACCCTGGTCCGGGACAGCGAGGGGACCGGCCGGCTCCTGCTGCTGCGCCAGCCGCCCGGACACAGCTGGACCCTCCCCGCCGGCCTGCTCGAGCGCGCCGAGGCCCCGGTCGTCGGGGCGGCCCGCGAGCTGTACGAGGAGTCGGGCATCCGGCTCTCCCCCGACCGGCTCCGCCCGGCCGTGCCGAACGCCCTCGTGCACGCCAAGGGCTGGGTGGACATGGTCTTCGAGACGGAGGTGCCGGCGTCGACCACCGCGCTCACGGTGGACGGCGCGGAGGTCTTCGAGGCCGCCTGGCACCCGCTGGACGACCTGCCCCGGCTCAGCCGGGCCACCGCCCACCTGCTCGGCCACTACGGCATCGGCCCGATGGCCGGGGAGGTCCCGCCCACCGGCCGGCCGGCGTGACCGCGACCCCGGACCCGTGGCCGACCGGCGACCCGGGGCCGGTGCCGCCGGCCGGGATCTGCGCGGTGGTGCTCGCCGCCGGCGAGGGGACCCGGCTGCGACCGCTCACCGAGCGGGTGCCCAAGGCGCTCTGCCCGGTCGGCAACGTGCCGCTGCTGGACCGCGCGCTGGCCCGGCTGGCCGGGCTGGGCCTGACCGGCCCGGAACGGATCGCGGTCAACGCCTGCCACCTCGCCGACCAGGTGGTCGCCCACGTCGGCGGACGGGCCCACCTCTCCGTCGAACCGGGCGACCCGCTCGGCACCGCCGGGGGCGTGGGCAACCTGCGGGACTGGATCGCCGGGCGCGGCGTGCTCGTCGGCAACGCCGACGCGTACCTCGCCGATCCGGCGGCCGCCCCCGGGCCGGACGTCGCCGCGCTGCTCGACGGCTGGGACGGGCGGAGCGTACGCCTGCTCGGCCAGCCGGTCGCGCACCCGGCCGCCCCCGGCACGTTCGACGGCCACCGCTTCACCGGGTTCTCGCTGCTGCCCTGGCGGCTGGTCCGGGAGCTGCCGCCGACCTTCGGCGACCTGGTCCGCGCGGTGTGGCGGCCGGCGGAGGCGGCGGGCGCGCTGGAGGTGGTGGCCTATCCCGGCACCTTCTACGACACCGGCACCCCGGCCGACTACCTGGCGGCCAACCTGCACGCCGCCGGCGGCGGCGAACTGGTCGACCCCACCGCCACGGTGACCGGCCGGGTGCGCCGTGCGGTGGTCGGGGCGGGCGCGGTGGTCCGCGGCGACGTGGAGCGGGCGGTGGTCTGGCCCGGCGCCACCGTCGGGGCGGACGAGCGGCTGCGCGACGCCGTCCGGGCCGGCGACGGCCGCACCGTGCCGGCCTGAGCGGCCCGCACCGGTCCGGTCCTGCGGCGGCCGGTGAACATCTAGCATGAGCCACGACGTCGACGAACGGAGAATCGTCCAGTGATCACCGCGATCGTCCTGATCGACTGCGCCACCGACTCGATCCCCGAGGTGGCCGAGACCCTGGCCAACCTGCCCGGCGTCAGCGAGGTCTACTCGGTGGCCGGGCACGTCGACCTGATCGCCATGGTCCGGGTCCGGGAGTTCGAGCAGATCGCCCAGGTCATCGCCGGCAGCATCTCCAAGGTGCCCGGCGTGCTCAACACCGAGTCGCACATCGCGTTCCGCGCGTACTCCCGGCACGACCTGGAGGAGGCGTTCGCGATCGGGCTGGCCGGCGCCGACTGACCGGCGTACGCGCGGTGGCCGGCCCGCCCCGGAGGGCGGACCGGCCACCGTCGGCCGTGCGACGACGTCAGCTGGTACCCGGAGCCGGCGTCTCGGTGGCGCCACCCGGGGCCGGCGACTCGGTCGTGCCGCCCGGAGCCGGGGACTCGGTGGTGCCGCCCGGAGCCGGCGACTCGGTGGTGCCGCCCGGAGCCGGGGTCTCGGTCGTGGCGCCCGGAGACGGCGTCGTGGTGGCGCCCGGGCTGGGCGTGCCGCTGGCGCTGGCCTGCGGGACCGAGATGCCGAGCTGCTGGGCCAGGGCCACCAGCTCGTCGTTGTGCGCCTGGAGCACCGGCAGCACGGTCTGCGCCAGCTGGATCACCGACTGCTCCTGACCCTGCGAGATCTCGGTCTGGGTGGCCTGGATCGCCTGGAGCTGCGCGGCGAGCTGGTCGATCACCCACTGCCGGTCGAACTCCGCGCCGCTGAGGCCGTTCAGGTGGTCGAGGACCCGCTGCTGGTCGGCGGTCGGCTCACCCGGCAGTTGCACACCCAGCTGGGAGGCGGTCTGCTGGACCGACTGGTCCAACTGGGTGTGGTCGGTCTTGAACATCTCGCCGAGCCGCTTGACTTCCTGGTTCTGGCCCTTCGACTGGGCCAGGTCACCGGCCCGGATCTCGAACAGGTTCGTCTGGTGCATCGCCTGCAGGTACTGGGTGTCCTGCGCAGACGGCTGTGCCGCGGCCTGCGCGGCCGCGGCCGGCGCCAGGCCGACCAGCACCAGTGCGGCCAGCAAGCCGAGGCGTTTGATTCCCAACATGTTCCCTCCCCGTTTGACGTTGGACCGCACGGATACCCCGCTGACCGGGGTTATTCCTGCGTTTCCACCATCGTTGGGCGGGTCGCCGGAGCGTGGCGGGCGCCGCGCTCCGGACGCCGGGTCCGGAAACGGACGTGGCGCCCGCCGGGAACTCCGGCGGGCGCCACGGTCGGGTGCGTCGTCAGCGACGGCTCTCGCCGCTGCCGATCTCCTCCCGCTCGGTACGGGGCTCGACCGGCGGGTGCCCCGGCGAGACCGGCGCCTCGGCCGGCTTCTCGATCGGGTAGAAGAAGCCCCGGATGGCCGGGCCGAGGGCGCCGAGCCGGTTCATCTTCTTCGGCACCACCCAGCCGACGTAGTCCAGCTCGGCGTGCCCGTCGTGGCCGTCGGCCGCGGTGAGCGGCTGGTGGACCTCGACGAACCGGCCGTCCGGCAGGCGCCGGATGATGCCGGTCTCCACGCCGTGGGCCAGCACCTCCCGGTCGTGCTGCTGGAGACCGAGGCAGATCCGGTACGTCAGGTAGTACGCCAGCGGCGGGACCACCAGCAGACCGATCCGGCCCGCCCAGGTCATCGCGTTCAGGCTGATCTGGAACTTGTCGGCGATCACGTCGTTGCTGCCGGAGAGGGTCAGCACCACGAAGAACGACACCGCCATCGCACCCACCGCGGTCCGGGCCGGAACGTCCCGGGGCCGCTGGAGCAGGTTGTGATGCTTGTAGTCCTTGAGGCGTCGGGCCTCGAGGAACGGGTACATCGTCGACAGGCCGACCAGGATGCCCGGCAACACGACGGTCGGCCAGAACAGCGGCGGGATGACGTACCCGTCGCCGATCGGGATGTGGATCTCCCAGGCCGGCATGAGTCGGGTCGAGCCGTCGAGGAACATGACGTACCAGTCCGGCTGGCTGGCGGCCGAGACCACCCACGCCTCGTACGGGCCGAAGTACCAGATCGGGTTGATCTGGAAGAGGCCACCCATCAGCGCGATCACGCCGAAGACGACCATGAAGAAGCCGCCCTGCTTGAGCGCGTAGCGGGGGAACATCCGCTCGCCGACCACGTTCTCGTTGGTCCGGCCGGGGCCGGGCCACTGGGTGTGCTTCTGCTTGAACACCAGGCCCAGGTGGGCGCTGATCAGCGCCACCAGCAGACCCGGGATCAGCAGCACGTGGGCGATGTAGAAGCGGCTGATGATGATCTCGCCCGGGAACTCCCCGCCGAAGATCGACGAGCTGACCCAGGAGCCGATCACCGGGATCGACAGGATGATGCCGGAGGCGATCCGCAGGCCGGTGCCGGACAGGCCGTCGTCCGGCAGCGAGTAGCCGGTGAAGCCGGCGAGGAAGCCGACCCAGAACAGCAGCGAGCCGATGATCCAGTTCGTCTCGCGCGGCTTGCGGAACGCGCCGGTGAAGAAGACCCGCAGCATGTGCACCACGATCGCGGCCATGAACAGCAGCGCCGACCAGTGGTGCATCTGCCGCATGATCAGGCCGCCGCGGACGTCGAACGACAGGTCCAGGCTGGAGGCGTACGCGGCCGACATCGGGGTGCCCCGCAGCGGGGCGTAGCTGCCGTTGTAGACCACCTCGGTCATCGACGGATCGAAGAAGAAGGTCAGGAAGACACCGGTCAGCAGCAGCACGATGAACGAGAACAGCGCGATCTCGCCGAGCAGGAACGACCAGTGGTCCGGGAAGACCTTGTTGAGCAGCTTGCGCAGCGGGGTGGCCACCTGGAAGCGGTCGTCCACCGCCCCGGCGTTCTTGGCCGGCACCGCTGCTACGTCAAACTTTCGGCGCTTCATGGCCGCTCCCAGAAGTCGGGGCCGATGGTTTCGGTGTAGTCGGACTTCGCCACGAAGAAGCCCTCCTCGTCCACCTCGATCGGCAGCTGCGGCAACCGACGGCTGGCCGGACCGAAGATGGGCCGGGCGTTGTCGGTGATCAGGAACTGCGACTGGTGGCACGGGCAGAGCAGCCGGTTGGTCTGCTGCTCGTAGAGGCTCGCCGGGCAGCCGGCGTGCGTGCAGATCTTGGAGAACGCCGCGTAGTTGCCCCACATGAAGTCGTTGTGGCCCACCCGCGCGTTGGCGTCGCGGGACGCCTGGGCGTCCGAGTCCCGCAGGTGGATCAGCAGCGTCGGCGAGTCCGCGTGCTTGTTGCTCACGCCGTGCTCGATGCCGGGGAAGACGGTCATCTGGCCACCGGCGCTGACGTCCGCCGGGCGGAGCGGCCGGCCGTCCTCGCGGACCAGCCGGATCCGGCGGCCGCCCTCGGCCGGCGCGAAGCCGGTGGTGAACATCTGGTTGTTCTTGTGCGGCTGCATGATCATGCCGCCGATCAGCGGGGCCGCGACTACCGCGCCCACCGGCAGCAGGCCCGCCACCAGCGAGACGCCGAGCAGCGGACGACGCCGCACGCCCATCTCGTCGGCCAGGTAGAGCATGGTCTCCCCGGTGATCTTGCGATCCTCGGGCGAACTCGGCTGGTCGTGCCGGTCCTGGATCGAGACCTCCTTGGGCAGCAGCTTCTTGCCCCAGGTGAGGATGCCGAAGCCGACGGCCAGGAGCGCGACGCCCAGGGTGAGGCCGAGCAGCGGGGTGTACCACTTGTCGCCGCCGCGGCCGGCCTCCCACTTCCACGGCCACCAGATGTACACGACCAGGAAGGCGGTCGCGGCCAGACCGGTGAGCAGGAAGAGCGAGGCGACAAGACGGGTCAGCCGGCGCTCGGCCTTGCTGCCCGGGACGACCTGCGACTCGTAGTGGACGATCTCGATGTCGTCCCGACGCGCGCCCTCCTGGACGACGTCGAACCGGGACAGCCGGGGGTCCAGGACGTCGAGCGGCTCCCGACCCTGCGGGGCCTGGTGCTCGGTGTGGGTGCTCATGCCGTCACCTCGCTACGGGCGGTGCCGGCGCACGGCACCACGGCACTGAAACGAATGATCTGCCTGGTCACGACTTGCCCGCAATCCACAGGCTGGCGAAGACCAGCGCGACGATGCCGATCAGGAAGATCGCCAGGCCCTCGGTGGAGGGGCCGTACCGGCCGAGGCTGAAGCCGCCCTGGTCCTGGTTGTGCTTCAGCGTCTCCTGGATGTAGGCGATGATGTCCGCCTTCTCCTGCGGGCTGATCTGGTTGTCCCCGAACACCGGCATGTTCTGCGGGCCGCTCAGCATCGCGGCGTAGATCTGCCGGTCGGTGGACGGGTGCAGGCTCGGGGCGTACTTGCCCGAGGAGAGCGCGCCGCCGCCACCGCCGAAGGCGTGGCACTGGGAGCAGTTGATCCGGAACAGCTCACCGCCGGTCGCCAGGTTGGCGCCCTGACGCAGGTCACCCTCGGGGATCTGCGGGCCGCCACCGAGCTCCTGGATGTACTGGCCGAGCTGGCGCACCTGCTCGTTGGTGAAGACCGGGGTCTTGCGCGGGGCCTGGGCCTCCTGGCGGGCCATCGGCATGCGGCCGGTGCCGACCTGGAACTCGACCGAGGCGGCGCCGACGCCGACCAGGCTCGGGCCACGACCCTCGACGCCCTGCGCGTTGCGACCGTGGCAGGTCACGCAGCTCACGTCGAACAGCGCCTTGCCCTCGGCCGCGGCGCCGGTCAGCGGCGGGTTTTCCTGCGCCTGCACGCCGGGGGCGAAGACGGTGTAGGCGCCGCCGGCCAGCGTGAGCGCGGCGATCAGCCGGACCGCGGCGCCCAGCCGGCGGCGGCCCCTGCTGCGCGCCACGGGCCGCCCGCGCAGGCGCGCGAGCAGACCGCGTCGGCGGTCGTTGTCAGAAGTCATGACCTGTGTCCTTAACCGGTTGGACCTTGTCTCAGGGGACGAAGCAGCGGCGCGGTACGTGACGCGCCAAGATCACTGAAGCCAGTAGATCATGGCGTAGAGCCCGATCCACACCACGTCGACGAAGTGCCAGTAGTACGACACGACGATGGCCGAGGTGGCCTGCGCCGGGGTGAACCGGCCCATGGTGGTGCGGATCATGAAGATGATGAAGGCGATGAGACCGCCGGTCACGTGCAGGCCGTGGAAGCCGGTGGTGAGGTAGAACATCGACCCGTAACCGTCTTCGTTGATCTTCACGCCCTCGTGCACCAGGGTGCGGTACTCGTTCGCCTGGCCGAGCACGAAGATCAGACCCATCACGAAGGTGATCGTGAACCAACGCCGCAGGGCGTGGACGTCGCCCTTCTCCGCCGCGAAGACACCGAGCTGGCAGGTCACCGAGGACAGCACCAGGATCACCGTGAAGGTGGTCGCGTAGGGGATGTTGAGGATCTCGGTGTGCTTCTCCCACTGCTCCGGCGCCGCCGCGCGGATCGAGAAGTACATCGCGAACAGCGCCGCGAAGAACATGAGTTCGCTGGAGAGCCACACGATCGTCCCGACGCTGACCATGTTGGGTCGGGTCAGGGAGTGGATCCGGCTCTTGTCAATGGCTGGGGCCGCAGTCACGCGGTCATTATTGCCCTTGACCGGGGCGGGCGATCAGCGGGGGGCCAAACCAGCGTGGGGGATGGCCCGATCGTGGCGGTCCGGTTCGCCTGGCCTAGCCTGAAAAGCGTGCTGCACGTCGATTCGATCTTCGCCACGACCTCGGCGGGCCCGTCGGCCGTCCTCGCCGCCGGGGGCGACGCCGTCCCGCCGCCGTTCACCGTAGCCCGGGTCTTCACCGAGACCAGGCTGGACAGCTGGCTCGCCCTCGGGCTGGTGCTGGCCGCCGGGCTCTACCTGTACGGGGTGTACCGGCTGCGGCTGCGCGGGGACCGCTGGCCGATCCTCCGGACCGTCTGCTTCCTCGGCCCGGGCCTGGGTGGCATCGCCGCGGTGACGGTCAGCGGCCTGCACGCGTACGACACGGCGCTGCTGTCGGTGCACATGGTGCAGCACATGGTGCTGGCGATGGTCTCGCCGATCTTCCTCGCCCTGGGCGCGCCGGTCACCCTGGCCCTGCGCACGCTGCCGGTACGCCCGCGCAAGCGGCTGCTGGCGGTCGTGCACAGCCGGTTCGCGAAGGTGTACAGCTTCCCGCTGGTGGCGTTCAGCATCTTCGTGGTGAACCCGTTCGCGCTCTACTTCAGTGGCCTCTACCGCTACACACTGGAGCACGCCTGGGCGCACGAGCTGACGCACGCGCACTTCATCGCGACCGGCTGCGTGTTCTTCTGGCCGCTGCTCGGCCTCGACCCGCTGCCGGGGCGGTGGCCGTACCCGGCGCGGGCGCTGCTCATGCTGCTCTCCGTACCGTTCCACACGGTGCTCGGGCTCACCATCATGCAGAGCACCACGCTGCTCGGCGGCGACTGGTACCCGTCGCTCGGCCTGTCCTGGTCGAACCCCTGGAACGACCAGGTGGTCGCCGGCGGCATCCTCTGGGCCGGCGGCGAGTTCGTCAGTGTGACGATGCTCGCGGTGCTGGTCGTGCAGTGGATCCGGCAGTCGGAGCGGGAGGCCCGCCGGCTCGACCGCGAGCTGGATCGCCAGGAGGCCCGCGAACGCGCCGCCGACGCCGCCGCGACCGCCGCTCCCACCCCGGGCACCCCGGCCTGACCTGCGCCGACATCCCGCCCGCCCGGACCCGCCGGGCGGGATGTCGGGTGCGCCACACCGGCGGGTACGATCAGCGGGCAGCTACGAGGTGGGAGCCGGTCCAGGCAATGAGTGAGCGCAGCGAGCGAATCATCAGGCTCAGTGCGAGGGTGCCTCATGACGGCACGGAGCGAAGCGGAGTGTCGGCATGAGCGATCGTCTTTGCACCGTCCTGCTCTACAGCGACGACCCGCAGGTCCGCGACCGGATGCGGCTCGCCGTCGGCACCCGCCCCGCGCCCGGCCTGCAGATCGAGTTCGTCGACGCGGCCACCTACGCCGAGTGCGTCCGGCTGGTCGACGACTACGAGATCGACCTCCTGCTGCTCGACGGCGAGGCCACCCCGGGCGGCGGCATCGGCATCGCCCGCCAGATCAAGGACGACCGGGACGACGCCCCGCCGACCTGCCTGGTCATCGCCCGCTCCGCGGACCGATGGCTCGCCGCGTACGCGCAGGTCGACGCCACGCTGGTGCACCCGCTCGACCCGGTGACCACCGGCACCACGGTCGCCGAGCTGCTGCGTACGCACGCCGCCGCCTGAGTCTCCGCGCTCGGCGGCGCCCCCGGCGCCCGGGCTGACGGGCGCCGGCCCCGTCCCACCCGCACTTACGCCCGCTCGGGAGGCCCACCATGGGCGAACGGACCTGGCCGCACCTGCTCAACGCGCTGCTGCGCGGCGAGCAGCTCTCCACCGCCGACACCGCCTGGGCGATGGACGAGATCATGACCGGCGCCGCCGCCCCGTCCCAGGTCGCCGGCTTCGCGGTGGCGCTGCGGGCCAAGGGCGAGACCGCCGCCGAGCTGGCCGGCCTGGTCGAGGCGATGCTCGGTCGGGCGGTCCCGGTCGACCTGCCCGAGGAGCTGCGGCGCACCGCGCTGGACGTGGTCGGCACCGGCGGTGACCTCGCCCACACCGTGAACATCTCCACCATGACCGCGCTGGTGGTGGCCGGCGCCGGCGTCCGGGTGGTCAAGCACGGCAACCGCGCCGCCTCCTCGCTCTGCGGTACCGCCGACCTGTTGGAGTTCCTCGGCGTGCCGCTGGACCTCGCGCCCGAGCAGGTCGCCCGCTGCGTCGAGGAGGCGGGCATCGGGTTCTGCTTCGCCGGCCGGTTCCACCCCGGGATGCGGCACGCCGGCCCGGTCCGCCGCGAGATCGGCGTGCCCACCTTCTTCAACTTCCTCGGCCCGTTGACCAACCCGGCCCGCCCCCGGGCCGGGGCGATCGGCTGCTTCGACGCGCGGATGGCCCCGGTGATGGCGGCCGTCTTCGCCGGCCGGGGCGACTCGGCGATCGTGATGCGCGGCGAGGACGGCCTGGACGAGTTCACCACCGCCGCACCGACTCGGGTCTGGGTGGCCCAGCAGGGCACCGTGAGAGAGGCGCTGCTGGACGCGACGGACCTCGGGGTACCCCGGTCCACCCTCGCCGACCTGCGGGGCGGGGACGCCGCGTACAACGCCGAGGTGGCCCGGCGGCTGCTGGCCGGCGGGACCGGCCCGGTACGCGACGCCGTGCTGGTCAACTCCGCCGCCGCGCTGGCCACCCAGGGACCGCTGGACGGCGACCTGACCGAGGCGCTGCGGGCCGGGATGGACCGGGCCGCCAAGTCGATCGACTCGGGTGCGGCCGCGGCCGTCCTGGACCGCTGGGTCGAGGTGGCCCGCGCGGTCTGAGCGCCCGCGACCAGCCGGCCCGACCACGACGGCCCGCCGACGCGGACCCGGTGACCCCTGGTCGGCACCGGGCGCAAAAGGGGTGGGCGCGGCCGGAAGTGTCGGAGGGGCGTGCCAAACTACACGGGAGTAATTTTCCGTTTTCCACCGATGGCTCCGATCGCCGTCGGCGGGCACCGGAGCGAGAGGAGACGCCCGTGTCGGACCGCGAGCTCTACTGCGACACCTGCGAGGGCGTTCAGCCGTTCGAGGCCCCACCCTGCGTCGACGGTCACGGCGTCGACTGCCCCGAGCTGATCTGCACCGGCTGCGGCGCGGCCGTGCTGATCGCCACCTTCGCCTTCCACGCCCCGCGCCTCGCCGACCGGCGCCGGCGCGCCGGGTCCGGGTCCCGCCGCCGCGCGGCCTGACCCCACCCCCGGCCGACCACCTGACGGCCGTGCCGGCGGGTGGGCGACCTCGATCCGCGCGTGCGAACCTCCGTCGTCGTAGTCGTCGACCGTCCGATCGAGAGGGCGAGGGCCGTTGTGTCGAGCCCGCTCCACGACGAGCCCCTTTTCCGAGTCCACGTAACGGGAGCCCACCCCCGGGCCGGAACGCGGACTGCGCCCCCACGGGCATCGTTGCGGCCCTTTGGAGCTGATGTCGTAGACGACTCACCTGATCACGCCCGCCGCCCGCCGATCCCGACCGCCGACAGGCCGACAGCCGACAGCCGGGACGCTGATCCGGTCACGTCATCAGCTCCCCAGCGCGCCAACAACACCCGCCCCACCCGGCGGGACCGCCGCCGTCCTGTGCGCCGCTCCACTGCCGGCGGGGATCCGGAAGAACGCGCAGGCCCGCGTCCCGGAGCGGGAAGCGGGCCTGCGGGTGAAGCGTCAGATCAGTGCTCGGCCGTACGGCGGGTGCCGGTGTAGTACTCGAAGAGCAGGCCGCAGGCGGCGAAGATCACCGCGACCGCGCCGAGGCCGACCAGCCAGAGCTGCCAGTACACCAGGCCCAGACCGGCCACCGCGGCGGCCAGCGCCAGGCCGAAAGGCCAGTAGCTGCCCGGGCTGAAGAAGCCGACCTCGCCCGCGCCGTCGGCGATCTCGCCGTCCGCCCGGTCCTCGGGCCGCAGGTCGATGCGGCGGGAGACGAACCAGAAGAAGCCGCCGCACATCGCGCAGAGCAGGAACGACAGCAGCAGGGCCACCGTGCCGACCCACTCGACCCGGCCGCCCTCCCCGTAGGTCCAGGCGCCGTAGAGGACCGCCGTGCCGAGGAGGAACGTGCCGACGATCAGGAAGATACGCCACTCGGTCTTCATGCCTGATCCCTCAGCTTCCCGCGCCGGCCGACAGCTCGTCGGGGTTGAAGTTGGCGGTGTTGCGCCGCGTCTTGAACGGCTCGGTGGTCTTCGCGTACGGGTCCTCGCCGATGGCGCTGAGCGCGTCCTGGGTCGACTTGCCGTCCCGCTTGGCCGCCAGGAACTGGTCGTACTTCTCCGGGGAGACGACGCGCAGCTCGAAGTTCATGAAGGCGTGGTAGCTGCCGCAGAGCTCGGCGCATCGGCCGACGAACGCGCCCTCGGTCTCCAGCTTGGAGACCTCGAAGACGTTGCGGACGTTGCCCGGGAAGACGTCCCGCTTGAACAGCAGCTCCGGCACCCAGAACGAGTGGACGACGTCGCGGCTGGTCTCCTCGAAGCGGATCGACCGGTCGGCCGGCAGGACCAGCACCGGGATCACCTCGCTGGTACCCAGCACCGACGCCACGGTGTTCGCGTCGGGGCCCTGACCGTCGCGGTAGTTGAACTGCCAGTTCCACTTGAAGGCGACGACCTCGACGGTCACGTCGGGGTTCTTCGTCGTCCGGACCACGCCGGTCTGCACGACCGCCGTGTAGTAGAAGAGCACGGAGACGATCAGGATCGGCGCGATGGTGTAGAGGAACTCCATCGGCATGTTGTAACGGGTCTGCACCGGCAGCTCGTTGCCCCGCTTGCGGTAGCGCACGATGCACCAGAAGATCAGGCCCCAGACGAAGACGCCGACCACGAGGGCGGCGATGCAGGAAGCGATCCACAGGTCGTACATCCGGCGCGACTCCGGCGAGATGCCGCCCTGCGGCCAGCCGAAGCCGCCGAACGAGCTGCCGACGTTGCAGCCCGTGAGCAGAACCAGCAACGCCGCTCCGCCGAGACCGAGCCCGGCGAGGCGACCAGCACCACGCCGCCGGCGCCCACCGGCTCCTGGGGAAGCGCTGTGCCGTACGGCCGACGGCCGTACCTCCGAACTCCTTGCGACCACCTGGTCCTGCCTCCCTAGCGCGCCGCGGTGGGTTTCCCTCAGCACCGACGGCAAAGGCGTCACCGACGGTCGCAGATTACTCGACCATGACGGGCTCGGCCGTCTTGGGGTCGCTGTCCGCCCCCATCGGGGGGATCTTGGGCATACCGACGCGATAGCGTGGGCAGTCGTGAGCCCTACCCCGGTCTACCTGGACGCGGCCACCGCCGCGCCGCTGCACCCGGTCGCCCGGCAGGCGCTGCTGGCCGCCCTCGACGACGGCTGGGCCGACCCCGGCAAGCTGTACACCCAGGCCCGTCGGGCCCGCCAGCTCCTCGACGCCGCCCGCGAGGCCACCGCGGCCACGCTCGGCGTCCGTGCCGACGAGCTCTCCTTCACCCCCAGCGGTACGACCGCGGCGCACGGGGCGGTGCTCGGCTGCCTGGCCGGGCGACGGCGTGTCGGGGCGACCCTGGTGCACTCCGCGATCGAGCACTCCGCGGTGCTGCACGCCGCCGAGCGGCACGTCGCGTCCACCGGCGCCGCGGTCCCGGTGCCGGTGGACCGGGCCGGCCGGCTCGACCTGGACGCCTGGTCGGCGGCGGTGGCGGCGCCCGGAGTGGCCCTCGCCGCGCTGATCGGCGCCAGCCACGAGGTGGGCACCGTCCAGCCGGTGCCGGCGGCGGCCGCCGCCTGCGCCGACGCGGGCGTGCCGCTCTACGTCGACGCGGCGCAGTTGGTCGGCCGGGTGCCGGTGCCGGCCGGCTGGTCGGTGCTGACCGCCAGCGCGCACAAGTGGGGCGGGCCGCCCGGGGTGGGGCTGCTGGTGGTGCGCAAGGGCACCCGGTGGGAGTCGCCCTGGCCGGCCGACGAGCGGGAGTCGGGGCGTACCCCTGGGGTGGTGGACCTGCCGGCGGTGGTGGCGGCGGCGGCGAGCCTGCGCGCGGCGGCGGCCGACGCCGCGGCCGAGGCGGCCCGGCTGGCGCCGCTGGTGGACCGGATCCGGGACCGGGTGGCGGCCGAGGTGCCGGACGTGGAGGTGGTCGGCGACCCCGTCGACCGGCTCCCCCACCTGGTCACCTTCTCCTGCCTGTACGTCGACGGCGAGGTGCTGCTGCACGCGCTGGACCGGCGCGGCTTCGCGGTGTCGTCCGGCTCCTCCTGCACCTCGTCGACGCTGCGCCCGTCGCACGTGCTGGAGGCGATGGGGGTGCTCTCGCACGGCAACGTCCGGGTCTCGCTGCACCGGGAGACGACCGAGGCGGACGTCGAGCGTTTCCTGGCCGAGCTGCCCGGCATCGTCGCCGAGTTGCGCGCCGAGGCGGGGGTGGTGGGGCTGTGACCGATCCCATGGAGGTGCTCGACTGCCGGGGCCAGCGCTGCCCGCTGCCGGTGATCGCGCTGGCCCGCCGGCTGCCGGAACTGCCCGTCGGCGCGGTGCTGCGCGTCCTGGCCGACGACCCGGCCGCCGCCGTGGACATCCCGGCCTGGTGCCGGATGCGGGGGCAGGAGTTCGTCGGCGCCCACCCCGACGGCCCCGGCTATGACGTCCGGCGCAGCGGGTAACGGGTCAGGCGAGGTGCGCGAGGATCATGGCAGCAGGTGCGGCCGCACGTCCTCGGCGGCGACGTCGCCGTACGACTCGGCGAGCCGCTTGACGAACAGGTCGCGGCGCACCTCGTACTCCTGGGTGCCGACGGTCTCCAGCACCAGCGTGGCCAGCAGCGAGCCGACCTGCGCGGCCCGCTCCAGGCCGAGGCCCCAGGAGAGCGCGGCGAAGAAACCGGCCCGGAAGCCGTCGCCGACGCCGGTCGGGTCGACCGCCTGGATCTCCCGGGCGATCGGCACGTGGATCGTCCCGAAGTCCCGGCCGGCGATCTCCGCGCCGTCCTTCCCCAGCGTGGTGACCCGCACCTTCACCCGGTCGAGCAGCTGCTCGTCGGTGAGGCCGGCCTTGCTCTGCAGCAGGGACTTCTCGTAGTCGTTGGTCATCAGGTAGTCGGCGCCGTCGATCAGGCCGATCACGTCCGCGCCGTCCATCCGGGCGAGCTGCTGGGACGGGTCGGCGACGAAGGCGTAGCCGCGCTCCCGGCACTCGGCGGAGTGGCGGATCATCGCCTCCGGGTCGTTGGCGCTGACCAGCACCAGGTCGAGACCGTCGAGCCGCTGGGCGACCGGGGACAGCTCGATGTTGCGGGCCTCGCTCATCGCCCCCGCGTAGAAGGAGGCGATCTGGCACATGTCGGTGTCCGTGGTGCAGACGAACCGGGCGGTGTGCGCCACCTCGCTGACGTGCACGGACTCGCAGTCGACCCCGTGCCGCTCCAGCCAGGAGCGGTAGTCGGCGAAGTCGGCGCCGACCGCCCCGAGCAGCACCGGGCTCAGCCCGAGCTGCGCCATGCCGAAAGCGATGTTGGCCGCCACCCCGCCCCGGCGCAGCACCAGGTCGTCCACGAGGAACGACAGCGACACCTTGTGCAGCTGGTCGGCGAGGAGCTGGTCGGCGAACCGGCCGGGGAAGCTCATCAGGTGGTCGGTCGCGATCGAGCCGGTCACGGCGATCTTCATGTCAACCCTCTGGGTCGGGGGCACGGCGCCGGTCAGCCTACCGGTCCCGGCGCGATCGCGGGTCGCGGTCCGGTCATCCCCCGTTCACCCGTCGGCCACGTACGCGCTGCGCGCGACATGCCGCACACCGCGGCATCACGGGGCCGGGAGGCCGCGACCTGCCGCAGCTCAAGTCGATCAAGGCGCCGGAGCGCCGCCAATGACCCGGGAACGACGACGGGGCCACCCCGGCAGGGGCGGCCCCGGTCGTACGGAACGGCTGCGACTCAGCTGAACGAGTCGCCGCAGGCGCAGGAGCTGCCCGCGTTGGGGTTGTCGATGGTGAAGCCCTGGGCGTCGATCCGGTCGGCGAAGTCGATGGTCGCCCCGGCCAGGTAGGGGGCGCTCATCCGGTCGACGACGACCTCGACACCGTCGAAGTCGGTGACGACGTCACCGTCGAGCGACCGCTCGTCGAAGAACAGCTGGTACCGCAGGCCGGAGCAGCCGCCCGGCTGCACCGCGACCCGGAGCCGCAGGTCGTCGCGGCCCTCCTGCTCGATCAGGGCCTTGACCTTCTGCGCCGCGACGTCGGTGAGGACGACGGAAGTAGGGGCCTGGGCCTCGGTCGACTCGGTCTGCGCTGGCGTGGTCACGTGGAAATCTCCCTGCGCGGTATGGGTCCGGACGCACTGGCCAACATCACGCGTCGTCCAGTGATTCCCGGTGTGGTCCAGATCCGATCGTACGCCGACCGGGCCGGCGGCACCCGGGTGCCGTGACAGGACCGCCGTGGCCCGCGCCGCAGGTCCGCCCACGGGCGTCGCCGTTTCGTCCCCGACGGCCAGGCCAGAGCCGGGCGGTCAGCGACTCCACTGCCGGGCCAGCCGCGCGCCCAGCGCCCGCAGCCCCTCGGCCGGCCGGCCCATCGCCGCCTCGACCCCGCCGCGTTCCTCGCCGCCGAAGTGCTCCACCAGGCTGTAGGTCTCGGTGACGCCCGCCGAGGCGGCCTCCCGCCGGCCGGTGCTCACCCGTCCCGCCAGCACCACGCAGGGCACCCCGCGGTCGCGGGCGGCCCCGGCCACCCCGGCGACCACCTTGCCGCGCAGCGACTGGTGGTCGAAGGAACCCTCTCCGGTGATCACCAGGTCGGTGGCGTCCAGCGCGGCGTCCAGCCCGATCGCCCGGGTCACCAGGTCGATGCCGGACTCGCAGCGCCCGCCCAGGGCGAGGATCGCGGCGCCGATGCCGCCGGCCGCGCCGCCGCCGGCGAGCGCGCCCAGGCCGGGCGGGCAGCCGGGCAGGTCCCGTTCGAGCACCGCCGCCCAGCGCTCCAGCGCGGCGTCGAGCAGCAGCACGTCCGCCCTGGTGGCGCCCTTCTGCGGCCCGTAGACGCTGCTCGCGCCGTGCAGCCCCAGCAGCGGGCTGTCGACGTCGGTGGCGGCGACCAGGGTGGCCCCGCGCAGCCGGGGCGCGCCGTCGAGGGTGGCGACCGCGGCCAGCGCGGCCCCGCCGTACGGCAGGGCCCGGCCGGCGTCGTCCAGCGGGGTCGCGCCGAGCGCGGTGAGCAGGCCGGCGCCGCCGTCGTTGGTGCCGGAGCCGCCCAGCCCGACCACCACCGTGCGGGCCCCGTGCTCGACGGCCGCGGTGACCAGTGCCCCCAGCCCGTACGAGGTGGTCGCCTTCGGGTCGCGCTCGGCGGCGGAGAGCAGGTGCAGCCCGCAGGCCTGGGTGCTCTCCAGGTAGGCGGTGCCGTCGTCGGTGAGCAGGATCTCACCGGCGGCCGGCCGGCCGAGCGGGTCGACGATCGCCACCGGGATCCGCCGGCCGCCGAGGGCGTCGGCGAGCACCGCGACGAAGCCCGGCCCGCCGTCGGCGAGCGGTCGGATCAGCAGCTCGTCGCCGGTGGCGACGGCCCGCCAACCCTCGGCGACGGCGGCGGCGACCTGCTGGGCCGCGAGGGTGCCGGCGAACTTGTCCGGGCAGAGCAGCACACGCATGCCTGGCAGTGTGGCAGCACACACCGGTGGAAGCTGCGCGGCAGCCACGCTGTGGGACCATGGGAGGCGTGACTTCGACCTGGGTGGAACCCTCCAACACCGCCACTGCGCTGCTGCTCCTCGGCCGCGGCAGCGACCCCGCCACCGAGCGTGGCGTGGAGTGTCCGGGCGACCTGCCGGCGCCGAGCGACCCTGACCTGGTGGCCCGGGCGGCGGCGGCCAGGGCCGCGCTCGGCACGAAGGTGTTCGTGCTGGGTCACCACTACCAGCGCGACGAGGTGATCCAGTTCGCCGACGTGACCGGTGACTCGTTCAAGCTGGCCCGGGAGGCCGCCGCCCGGCCGGACGCGGAGTACATCGTCTTCTGCGGCGTGCACTTCATGGCCGAGAGCGCCGACATCCTCACCTCGGACGCGCAGCGGGTGATCCTGCCCGACCTGGCCGCCGGCTGCTCGATGGCGGACATGGCGGTGCTGTCGCAGGTCGAGACCGCCTGGGACGTGCTGACCGAGCTGGGCGTCGCGGCGGACACCGTCCCGGTGACGTACATGAACTCCTCGGCCGACATCAAGGGCTTCGTCGGGCGCAACGGCGGTGTGGTCTGCACCTCGTCGAACGCGAAGCGGGCGCTGGACTGGGCGTACCAGCAGGGGTCGAAGGTGCTCTTCCTGCCCGACCAGCACCTGGGCCGCAACACGGCCGTGCTGGAGATGGGCCTCTCGCTGGACGACTGCGTGCTGTACGACCCGCACAAGCGCAACGGCGGGCTCACCCCGGAGCAGCTGCGCGACGCGAAGATGATCCTCTGGCGGGGGCACTGCTCGGTGCACGGCCGCTTCACCCTCGACAGCGTCAACGACGTGCGCGAGCGGGTGCCGGGGGTCAACGTGCTGGTGCACCCGGAGTGCCGGCACGAGGTGGTCACCGCCGCCGACCACGTGGGCTCCACGGAGTACATCATCAAGACCATCGAGGCGGCCCCGGCCGGCTCGGCCTGGGCCGTCGGCACCGAGCTGAACCTGGTCCGCCGGCTGGCGCTGGCCCACCCCGACAAGCAGATCATGTTCCTGGACAAGGCGGTCTGCTACTGCTCGACGATGAACCGGATCGACCTGCCGCACCTGGTCTGGGCGCTGGAGGAGCTGGTCGCCGGGCGGGTGGTCAACCAGATCACCGTCGACCCGGACACCGCACACCACGCCCGGGTGGCGCTGGACCAGATGCTCGCCCTGCCGGGCGCGGACACCCCACCGCCAACCACCAGCTGATCACCCACGGTCACATCGCTGGTACGGAAACGTGCCGGATTTGCCGGTTCGTGCCCGTGCCTGGCGGTGTGACCGATTCCATTTCAGTCACCGAACGCTATGCTGCCGGGGCGACGGCATCGTGGACCGTTTTGCGCCGGTCCCATTCTGGGTAGCTGCACAGCCGGCAGACGGCTGCAGGAGCCGACCCCACCCTCGACACAGCACCACCCGACGCGCGCTGGAGGTTGCGTTGACCGACGACGTCCTGGTCGTACACGGAGGCACGCCGCTGGAAGGGCGGATCCGCGTGCGCGGCGCGAAGAACCTCGTCTCCAAGGCGATGGTCGCCGCCCTGCTGGGCGACACCCCCAGCCGCCTGTTCGACGTGCCGCGCATCCGAGACGTCGAGGTGGTCCGCGGGCTGCTCGGCCTGCACGGGGTGAAGGTCACCGACGGCGCGGAGGAGGGCGAGCTGGTCTTCGACCCGGCCAACGTCGAGAGCGCCAGCACCGACCAGATCAACGTGCACGCGGGCTCCAGCCGGATCCCGATCCTGTTCTGCGGCCCGCTGCTGCACCGGCTCGGGCACGCCTTCATCCCCGACCTGGGCGGCTGCCACATCGGCCCGCGCCCGATCGACTTCCACCTCCAGGCGCTGCGCGAGTTCGGCGCGACGGTCGAGAAGACCCCGGAGGGGCTGCACCTGTCGGCGCCGAACGGGCTGCACGGCACGAAGTTCGCCCTGCCGTACCCGAGCGTGGGCGCGACCGAGCAGGTGCTGCTCACCGCGGTGATGGCCGAGGGCGTCACCGAGCTGCGCAACGCCGCCGTCGAGCCGGAGATCATCGACCTGATCTGCATCCTGCAGAAGATGGGCGCGATCATCAAGGTCCACACCGACCGGGTGATCGAGATCCAGGGCGTCAAGCGGCTCAGCGGCTACACCCACCGGCCGATCCCGGACCGGATCGAGGCGGCGAGCTGGGCGGCGGCGGCGCTGGCCACCCGCGGGGACGTCGAGGTGCTCGGCGCCCAGCAGGTCGACATGATGACCTTCCTGAACGTCTTCCGCTCGGTCGGCGGCGCGTACGAGGTGACCGACGCCCGCGCGCCGAAGCTCGGTGACCCGGGCCAGGAGGGCGGCATCCGGTTCTGGCACCCGGGCGGCGAACTCAACGCCGTGGCGCTGGAGACCGACGTGCACCCGGGCTTCATGACCGACTGGCAGCAGCCCCTCGTCGTCGCGCTGACCCAGGCCCGCGGCCTGTCGATCGTCCACGAGACGGTCTACGAGCAGCGGCTGGGCTACACCGAGGCGTTGAACACGATGGGCGCCAACATCCAGGTCTACCGGGACTGCCTGGGGGGCACCCCGTGCCGCTTCGGCCGGCGCAACTTCAAGCACTCCGCGGTGATCGCCGGCCCGAGCAAGCTGCACGCGGCCGACCTGGTCATCCCGGACCTGCGCGCCGGGTTCAGCCACCTGATCGCGGCGCTCGCCGCCGAGGGCACCTCCCGGGTGTACGGCGTCGACCTGATCAACCGCGGCTACGAGGACTTCGAGGCGAAGCTGGCCAGCCTGGGCGCGCACGTCGAGCGTCCGTAACCGAACTCACTCCCGTCGAGAACCGCCCGGTGCACCCGTGATGTGCACCGGGCGGTGACGGTTGGCTACCCTTCACCTCGTGCTGTCGCTGTTTCGTCGCAAGTCCGCCGACCGTCCCGACTCCTCCGCCGCCCCGGTGACCGAGGAGCCGTCCGCCGCGCGTCCCCGGGGCTACACCCCGAGCAAGAAGGAACTGGGCCGGGAGACCCCGAAGCGGCCGGTCGCCGGTCGGCGCCCCGCCGGCCCGACGAAGCCGCTGACCAAGGAGGAGGCCCGGGAGCAGCGCCGGGCGGCCCGCGCCGAGTCGGCGGCGGAGTTCCGCCGCGAGGGCGGCCCCCGCGACCGCGGCCCGGAGCGGCTGCTGGCCCGCAACGTGGTCGACTCCCGGCGTACGGTCGGCACCTGGTTCTTCGGCGGCGCGCTGATCGTGCTGATCGGCTCCAACCAGGCCATGCCGCCGGCGATCCGGCTGGCCTCGAACCTGGTCTGGGGTGCGCTCGCGCTCGGCGTGGTGATCGACTCGATCCTGATCTCCCGCAAGATCAAGAAGCTGGTCCGGGAGCGGTTCCCCAACAGCGGCGAGCGGATGGGCTCGCTCTACCTCTACGCGATCATGCGTTCGATCACCTTCCGCCGGATGCGGGCGCCCGCGCCCCAGGTCAACATCGGCGACAAGATCTGACCCGAACGGTCCGCACCGGAGCCCCTTCCCGCAGCCGCGGGGAGGGGCTCCGGTCATTGCACCCCGGCCAGGCGCAGCAGCGCCGTGGTGCCGGCCGCCGCGACCACCACCAGGACGAAGGGCGCCCGCCGCCAGGCGAGCAGCACCCCGACCAGCACGCCGGCCGGCCGGGCGTAGCCGGCGAAGCCGCCCGCCTCGGTCAGCGCGGCGGTCGCGGCCAGCGCGGCCAGCAGGGCGGCGGCGCCGATCGGCAGCAACCGCCGGGACCACTCGGGCAGGTCCAGCCGGTCGCGCAGCAGCACTCCGGCGACCCGGAAGCCGTACGTGCCGGCGGCCAGGGCGAGAATCACGGCGATCAGCACGACGCCTCCTCCGTCTCCGGGACCGACCCCGATCCGGCTTCCCGTAGTCCGGCGCCGGCCCGACCCCGCACCGACGAGCCGGCGGTCCCGGACGCGGCGGCGGTCCCGGACGCGGCGGCTGTTTCCGGCGGGTCGGCGGCGGGATCGGCGGCCGGTCGCCGGTGCCGGCGGAGGGCCGGCACGGCGAGGGCGCCGAGCGCCAGCAGCACCGGCAACCCGGCCGGCAGCACCGGGGTCGACAGCACGGCCAGGCCCGCGCCGGTCAGCGCCACCCGCCGGGTCTCCGGGTCGCGCAGGGTCGGCAGCAGCAGGGCGATCAGCCCGGCCGGGAAGGCGGCGTCCAGCCCCAGGGTGGCCGGGTCGCCGACCGCGCCGCCGGCGAGCACGCCGAGCAGGGTGCCGGCGTTCCAGGCCAGGAAGAGCAGCGTCCCGGCGAGCCAGAACGCCCGGCTCCGCGCCTCGCCGGCCGGTCGGGCCAGCGCGAACGCGGTCGCCTCGTCGGTCATCAGATGACTGCCGAGCAGCCGCCGCCAGCGCTGCCGGCCGAGGCTGTCGCCCAGGGTCAGGCCGAAGGGCAGGTGCCGGGCGTTGAGCAGCAGGCCGGCCAGGACCGCGGCGAACGGGCTGCCGGCGGCGACCAGCCCGACCGCCATGAACTGCGCGCCACCGGCGTAGACCACCGCCGACATCGCGACGGTCGCCCAGGCGGGCAGGCCGGCGGCCACCGCCACCGCGCCGAAGGAGGCGCCGACCGCGACCATCGCCGCCCCGATCGCGGTCACGTCGCGGAGCATCCGGCTGTCCGGTGTTCGATGAGCCGTACGCATGGAACATTATGATGAACAGTCCCGAGGCGTTCGTCAAACCGAACAAATAGAATGATGGAGCGAACAACGGCCGTGGACACCACTCCCCTGCTGGCCACCATCTCGGCGGCCCTGCGCCGCGAGCGCGAGCGGGCCGGCATCTCACTGACCGAGCTGGCCCGCCGCGCCGGCATCGCCAAGTCCACCCTGTCCCAGCTCGAGTCCGGGGTCGGCAACCCGAGCGTGGAGACCCTCTGGGCGCTGGGCGTCGCGCTGGGCGTGCCGTTCAGCCGGCTGGTCGAGCCGCCGCCGGCCACCGTCCGGGTCATCCGGGCCGGCGAGGGCCCCCGGATCCGCTCGGAGCACGCCGACTTCACCGCCACCCTGCTCGCCGCCGGCTCGGCACACGGCCGGCGCGACGTCTACGTGATGGAGCTGGAGCCGGGTGCCGTCCGCGTCGCCGAGCCGCACACCCCCCGCAGCGTCGAACACGTCGTGGTCGCCGCCGGCCGGATGCGCGTCGGCCCGGAGTCCGACCTGGTGGAGCTCGACCCGGGCGACTACGCCACGTTCCCCGGGGACGCGCCGCACCGGTACGAGGCGCTGGCCCCCGGCACCTTCGCGGTCCTGGTGATGGAGCACCCCTGAGGCGGCCGGGTCAGCCGGTGACCGGGGCCTGCCGGTCCACCGGGGACCGGTAGAGCCGGGTCACCACCTCCTCGATGTCCGGCTCGACGATGGAGATGTCGCGGAGCGTGGCCAGGCCGGCCAGCCCGGCCACCACCTCCGCCGGGCCGGCCGACTCGCAGGCGTAGACCAGGCGACGCCCGTCGGCCTCGACCCGTTCCAGCGGCGCCCCGGGCAGCGCCGGCGGGGTGGCCAGCGCGGCGTCCAGCTCGGCGACGACCAGCCGACGGGAGCCGTACCGGCTGTGCAGGGCGGCGATCGAGCCGTCGTGCACCACCCGGCCGTGGTCGATCACCACCAGCCGGCGGCAGAGCCGCTCGATGTCGGCCAGGTCGTGGGTGGTGAGCACCAGCGTGGTGTCGCCGGCCCGGCCCAGCTCGCCGAGGAAGTCCCGGACCGCCTGCTTGCTGACCACGTCCAGGCCGATGGTGGGCTCGTCGAGGAAGAGCACCCGCGGGCCGTGCAGCAGCGCGGCGGTCAGCTCGCCGCGCATCCGCTGCCCGAGGGAGAGCTGCCGCACCGGGGTGTCCAGGAACTCGTCGAGGTCCAGCAGCTCCCGGCAGCGGCGCAGTCGGACCGCGTGGTCGCCGGCCGGCACCCGGTAGACGTGCCGGAGCAGGTCGAACGAGTCACACAGCGGCAGGTCCCACCAGAGCTGGGAGCGCTGGCCGAAGACCACGCCGATGCCGAGGGCCAGCCGGGTGCGCTGGGCGACCGGGCGCAGCCCGCAGACGCGCACCACCCCGGCGGAGGGGGTGAGCACGCCGGTGAGCATCTTCAGGGTGGTGGACTTGCCCGCGCCGTTGGGGCCGATGTAGCCGAGGGTCTCGCCGCGCTCCACCCGCAGGTCCACCCCGTCGACGGCGGTGACCGTCCGCTTCTCGCGGCGCAGCCGGCCGACCCTGACCCGTACCGTGAACTCCTTGCGCAGCCCCTGCGCGTCGATCACCAGGCTCATGACCCCGTACTCCGGTAGTGGCGGACACCGACGCGCCAGGCCGCCGCCGCGCCCGCGGCAGCGACCAGCGCGACGCCGGGGGCGGCCCAGCCCGCCCAGGCCGGCAGGCCCAGCGGGTCGGCCCGGCCGAGCAGCGCCAGCGCCGGCTGGTAACTGACGAAGGCGAACCCCAGTCCGTACGCGAAGGCCGCACGGAACCAGCCCTCGAAGACCGTGACCGGGTACGAGGTGAAGTCCCGACCACCGTAGGTGACCGAATTGGCCAGCTCCCCCGACTCGACCCAGTGGAACGAGACGGTGGCGGTGGCCACGAAGACCGACCCGAAGAAGACCACCCCGGCCAGCGGGGCGACGACGGCCAGCACCACCCGGCCCGGCGTCCAGTCGATCCCGGCGGTGGCCAGCGCCACCACCAGCACCGCCAGGCCGAACAACGCCCGGGAGACCTTGCGCAGCGGCAGGTCCATCAGCAGCAGCTGGGGCAGCGCGCCGAGCGGCCGCAGCAGCACCGCGTCGAACAGCCCGGTGCGCACGTACCGGGGCAGCCGCTCGATGTTGCCGACCAGCAGGTCGGCGGTGGCGAACGCGCAGGAGGAGATGCCGACCATCACCAGCGTCTCGGGCAGGGTGAAGCCGCCCAGCTCGCGGGTCACCCCGTAGATCACCAGGACGGTGACCACGTCGAAGACGGTGGCCCCGACGTTGCCCAGCAGGTCCACCACGAAGGACGTCCGGTACGCCGTCTGTGACCGCGCCTGCGCCCGCAGCAGGGCCCGGTACGCGGTGGCCGCGCCGCCCGCCTCAGCCACCCTGCACCACCAGCCGTCGTTCGGCCCGGTGTTGCACCAGCCGGCAGGCGGCCAGGATCAGCACCGCCCAGCCGAGCTGGAGGGCGACCAGCCCGAGCTGGGTGATCGGCGGGTCCCGCTCGACCAGCACGTCCAGCGGGGTCTGGAGCAGGCTCGGGAAGGGGGTGCCGAGCCAGAGCGCCAGCTGGAGCGGGTCGGGCAGGAAGCGCAGCGGGAAGTAGAGCCCGGCCAGCACCCCCGACCCGAGCGTCCAGAGGATCATCGGGCCCCGGACGTCCTGCAACCAGTACGCCGCGGCGTTGACCAGGAACCGGCAGCCGAAGCAGAGCACCACCGCGGTGACCACGGAGGCGACGAAGAGCGGCACGGTCGACCAGCGGGTGGGCAGGTACACGTCGAAGAAGAGCGGGCCGACCAGCAGCAGCGGCAGGAAGCGGGCCAGCGCGGCGTACCCGGCGCGGCCCAGGTCGGTGGCGAGGTAACTGGTCACCGGGTGCACCGGGCGGAGCAGGTCACCGGCGACCTCGCCGGTGCGGATCCGGTCGGCCAGGTCGCTCCAGCCCCAGAGCAGGACGACCGCCAGCAGGCCCTGCCCGACCCAGACGAAGGTGGCGAGCTGCGCCCGGTCGTACCCGGCGGCGCTGCCGGCGCTGCCGACCACCGCCAGGAGCACGTAGCACCTGAGGAACCCGAAGACGGTGTTGGTGACGACACCGGCCGCCGCAGCCTGGCGATAGGTGGCGTATCGCCGGAAGCCGGATCGGGATATCGCCCAAAATGTCCGAAACCATAGGATAACGTTTGAGTCCGTGGGTGGTGCCACAGTGGCGGTGACCGAGCCCACGCCGTTACCCTCCATCCGCAGCCATGCCGTGCCGGGCTGGGCGACTCTACCGGCAGGTGGAGGCCCCGGCACGACAATTTCCAACGAGGTGACACCGCCGTGAGCGAGCGACGCGAGCCGGGCATCGGGCCGCGCCGCACGGGCGGCGACGAGGTCCCCCGATGACAGACGGCTACCGCGACCGCTGGCACGATCCGGCCGAGCCCTCCTGGGTCGTCGAGCCGACCACCGAGTGGCACCCGCAGTTCCCCGGCCAGCGCTACCCCGGCGACATCGGGGCTCGGCACATCCCGCCCCCGCCCCCGCGCGGCCGGGCCGCCGTGGTCGGCCGGGCCGAGGTGCCCCCGCTCGCGCCGACCCGCCCCGACGGGACGTACCTCGGGCGGTCCTGGGAGGAGCACGACGAGGAGCCGCCGCGCTGGGGCGGCCACCCGGTCGGCGAGCAGCGCCATGACGACGAGGCGTACCGGCGCAACGACGACGTGTACCGGCGGCCGGCCGCCGACCTGACCTGGCAGCGCGAGCGCCGCCAGCCCGAGCCGGACGCCCCCGCCCCCCGTACCGCCCGTACCGCCTGGGCGGACCGCCGCCCCGAGGGCGCCGACCGGCCCCGCGAGGCGGCATGGCACCGCGACCACGACAACCCCGACCGGTACGACGCCCGGCCGCAGCGCCCCGCCCCGGGCATCACCCCGGTCTCCCCCGGGCCCCGACACGAACCGGCCCGGGGCGTCGAGCCCGGCTGGATGCCCGAACCCGACGAGGCGCCGCCGACCCGTCGGCCCGCCACCGGGTACGACCGCCGTCCGACCGACGACCGCCGTCCGACCGACGACGGCCGCCGGTGGGACGGTCACGAGCAGTTCCCGCCCGACCGGCGGACCCGCCCCGACCAGGAGGTCCCCGGCTGGTACCGCGAGCAGGACGAGCGCCGGCAGCCGCGCCCCGACGAACGCCCGTCGGCTCCCCGCGGCTACGACGAGCGCCCGCCCGCGCGCGGGTACGCCGACCACCGGTCCGCCCCGAACGGGTACGACGACGGGCAGCGCCCACCGTCCCGGGTGTCCGACGAGCGCTGGCAGCGCGGGCACGACGAGCGCCGCCACCCCGACGAGCGGGGGCCGTCGCGCGAGGCGGCCGCCCGCGCCGAGGCGTACCCGGACCGCCGGCCACGCGAGGCGGCGCCGCCCGCCGAGGCGTACCGCGAGCAGTGGGGCCGTCCCGGCGCGGACCGGGACGGCAGCCGTCGGGGCGGGCCCGGCCCGGAGCACGGCCGGCACCCGGAGCAGCGGCCCGGCCGCCCGTCCTGGTACGAGGAGCAGCCGGGCGCCCACGGCCCGGCGCGTCCGGTCTCGCCCGCGCCGGTCTCCGGGGCGCCGTCGTCCGGCGGCCCGGCGCCGGCCGCACCCGTCTCCCCCGCACCCGTCTCCCCCGCTCCCACCTCGGGTGCGCCGGTCTCGGGCGCGCCCACCCCGGGGGCCGGCGGCCCCGTCCGCCCGGTCGCCGACCCGCGTGCTCCCCACGGACGGGACGGGTTCCCGCCCCGCGCCGCCGGCGCACCGCCCGTCGCCACCGGGCGCGGGGTCACGCCCCCGGTCTCCGGTGCGCCGCGCCCCGTGCCGCCGGCCACCGCCGGCACACCGGGTCGGAACGGCGACCGGCCCGTCTCCGCGCCACCCGGCCCCGACCACACCGCGCCGGTCTCGTCGCCCGCGGCCGACCGACCGCGGATGGAGTTGCGGCCCGGCCAGGAGGCCGCGGCGCGCCCGACCGCACCCGGCGACCCCACCCCGACCGACCGGCGGCCGGGCCCGGCCGACCGGCGACCGACGTCTACGCCCCCGGCCGACCGGCGACCGGTGTCGGGCGCCCCCGGCACGGAGTCCCACCCCCGCACCGACCACCGGGTGCCGCCGCCGCACGGCCGTCCGCTTCCCGGACAGCAGCCGACGTCCGGGCCGCCGGCCGCGCCCCGCCCCGTCTCCGGTGCCTCCACCGCCCCGCCGCCCGTCTCCGCACCTCCTGTCGCGCCGTGGCCCGCGCCCGGAACGGCCGTCGGCCCGCGGCCCTTCCCCGCGCCGACCGGCCAGCAGCCGCCGTCCCGGGCGGCGGCGGACCAACGACCGGTGTCGGGAGCGCCCGTCGGTCACCGGCCGGTCTCCGGGCCGCCCCCACCCGAGGTCCGGGACCGGGTCGCGCCGCAGCCCCCCGCCGGCCCGGCCCCCGCGCCGTCCACCCCGGCGAGCCGGCCGGGACCGGACCCGTCGGCCGCCGGTCCGCCCCTGGCCATCACGCCGGACAAGCCGCGCCGGTACGTTCCGCCGGCGCCGACGCCCACCGCCGCCGAGCCGCCCGCGGCACCCAGGTCGGAGCCGAACAGCTCGGAGGCCTGGTTCAACCCCGCCCAGCCGGCCCCGGCCGACAAGACCGACCCCCCACCCGGCGGAGACGACCGTCCGGTGTCCGCCCCGTCCGGTGCGGCGCAGCCGGCCACGCCGGTGCCGGCCGTGCGCCCGTCCCCGGAGGCGGCGCCGCCGACCCCGGCCGATCCGCCGCAGGCAGACTCCCGGTCGGTGGCCCCGGTGTCGGCCCCGCCCGGGCAGCCGGCCGACGCCAGCCGATCCGGGTATCCCCCGGACGGGCGGTCCGCCGTGTCGTCCCCGGACGACGACGCGCACCGACCGGTCTCCGCGCCGCCCGCGTTCCGGCCGGTCGTCGACCGGGCCGCGCCCGCCGCCGCGTCGCCACCAGCGGCGCCCCCGGTCGCGCCCGTCTCCGGGCCGCCCGCCCCGCCGGCTGGGCCCGCGCCGACGGTGCCAGCTGCGGAGCGGGCCGTGCCGGACGAGGTCCCCGGCGCGAAGCCCGCCACACCGCTGCCGGGCGAGGCCGGTCCGTCCGCGCCGGAGCCGGCGACGCCGGCGTCCACCCTGGAGGGATCCTTCGAGGCCGGCCCCACATCGCTTCCGGCGTCGCCGGTGGCCGAGGGGCCCGCCGTCCCGGTCCCGCCCGCCCGAACGGTGTCCGCGCCCGCGCCGGTCCCCACGGCCGCCCACGACGCGGCGGCGGTCCGGCCCCTCTCGGCACCGCCGGTGCCCGGGGACGCCGTCGCCGACCAGGTCTCCGACGACGCCACCGGCCGGTCCGGCCCGCCCGCCGACGGCGGGGCGGACGCCTCGTCCTCGGAACCTGCTCCCACCAGGACACCGCCTGCCCCGCCGCAGGCCGGACCACCCGTTCCGCCACCGGCCACGCCGGCCGACCAGGCCAGCCCGGCCCAGCAGACCACTCCGGCCGAGCAGACCACCCCCACCGAGCAGGCCATGCTGGCCGACGAGGCCGGCCAGGGGCAGCCGACGGAGCTTCCGGGGCGGGCCGACCTGGACACGGGGATCGACCCGGACCCGGCAGCCGATCCGGCCGGACCGTCGGCGTCCACGCCGGCCGTCGCGCCGGTCTCCGCGCCGCCCGCCGACGCGGCGGAGCAGTCCGCCCGGCCCGTTCCGGCGCCCCCGGCCGTCGCCCCCACGACCGAACCGGCACCGGACCCGGCCGCCTCGTCCACGGCAGTGGAGCCGCCGGCCGTCACCGCGCCGCCGGCCGACCCGGAGCAGGTCCTGGCCGCGTACCGGTGGCAGCTGGACCCGGAGACGCTGCGCGAGGTCGTCGACGACGCCGACGAGCTGCGGGTGCTGCGGCGGCGGCTGACCGAGAAGCTCGACGTCTCCCTGGACAACCGGACCCGGGCACGGCTGCTCAGCCTGCGGGCGGTGGTCTCCCGCGTCGTCCACGACCTGGACGACGCGCTCGCCGACAGCCGGCTCGCCCTCACCTACGCGGAGGCGACCGGCGAGCTGCGGCGCACCGCGCTGGCCCGGGCCCGGCTGGCGGAGGTGCTGCGCTGGAAAGGCGAGTCCGCCGAGGCGGACCGGCTCTTCGCCGAGGCCAACTCGGCCGAGCTGCCGGACCGGCTGCGGGCGGCCATGCACGAGCACGCCGGCCGCTCCTGCTACGACCAGGGCCGGCTGATGGAGGCCTGCGAGCACTTCGAGCGGGCCCTGGACCTGCGCCGGGCCGACGACCCGGAGCTGACCGAGCGGATCCGGGTCTGCCTGGACGCGGTGCACACCCGGGCGGCCGCCGAGGGCGACTTCGGGCCGTACCCCCGCAGCCGGGAGGAGGTGCTGCGCGGGCACCGGTCCCCGGTGCCCACGCTCGACGGCGGCCTGCACCGCTGGGGGTACGCGGACGCCGACGGTGAGCTGGTCATGGACTACCGGTACGCCGAGGCGCAGCCCTTCCGCGAGGGCCTGGCCTGGGTACGCCGCCCGGACGCCCCTGGTTGGGAGTTGATCGACGAGACCGGCAGCACCCTGATCGGCCCCTCGTACGCGGCGGTGCGGGCCTTCTCCGACGGCCTGGCCTGGGTGTCGCGCGGCGGCGGGGCGGACTGGATGGCGATCGACCCGGAGGACACCGTGGTGGTGCCGGCGGGCTTCGAGGACGTGCGGCCGTTCACCAGCGGGGTCGCCGCAGTGCGCCGGGGCGGCTGGGGCGCGGTCGACCGGAACGGCCGGCTGGTCGTCCCGACCCGCTACCACGGCTTCCGCACCGCGCTGGCCGACGGCCGCCGGCTCGACGGCTTCACCGACGAGGGGCTGGCGGTGGTGGAACTGGGCGGCTTCCGGGGCGTGGTGGACCGCACGGGCAGGGTGCTGGTCGCGCCGGCCCACCCGGAGCTGGTGATCCACCCGGTGGCGTTCCTGGCCAGCGACCGCACCGGCCGGTGGGGCGCGCTGGACCGGCGCGGCAAGCCGCTGATCGACCCGGTACACCCGGGCCGGGACGCCGTGCTGGCCGAGATCGACCTGCTGCTGACCGACGCCCACCCGGTGCTCTGAACCACCCCGCCGCCGTGCCGACCGGTGGCCATGATCCGACCGGACTAGGGTCGACGGCATGGAATTCCGACACCTGGGCCGTTCGGGCCTGATGGTCAGCGAGATCTCGTACGGCAACTGGATCACCCACGGTTCGCAGGTCGAGGAGGAGGCGGCGCTGGCCTGCGTCCGGGCCGCCCTGGACACCGGCATCACCACCTTCGACACCGCCGACGTGTACGCCGGCACCCGGGCCGAGGAGGTGCTCGGCAAGGCGCTGGCCGGCGAGCGCCGCGAGGGCCTCGAGGTGTTCACCAAGGTGTACTGGCCGACCGGGCCGGGCCGTAACGACCGGGGCCTGTCCCGCAAGCACATCATGGAGTCGATCAACGGCTCGCTGCGCCGGCTGCGCACCGACTACGTGGACCTCTACCAGGCCCACCGGTACGACTACAGCACCCCGCTGGAGGAGACCATGTCGGCGTTCGCCGACATTGTGCACGCCGGCAAGGCGCACTACATCGGCGTCTCCGAGTGGCAGGCCTCGCAGATCCGCGAGGCCCACCAGCTCGCCCGCGAGCTGCGCGTCCCGCTGGTGTCCAACCAGCCGCAGTACTCGATGCTCTGGCGGGTCATCGAGACCGAGGTCGTCCCGACCAGCGAGGAGCTGGGCGTCGGCCAGATCGTCTGGTCGCCGATGGCCCAGGGCGCGCTCTCCGGCAAGTACCTGCCGGGTCAGCCGCCGCCGGCCGGCTCCCGGGCCACCGACGAGAAGTCCGGCGCCGGTTTCATCGCCAAGTGGCTGACCGACGAGGTGCTGACCCGGGTGCAGCAGCTCAGGCCGCTGGCCGAGCAGGCCGGGCTGACCATGCCGCAGCTCGCCATCGCCTGGGTGCTGCAGAACCCCAACGTCTCCTCGGCGATCGTCGGGGCGTCCCGCCCCGAGCAGGTGCACGACAACGTCAAGGCGGCCGGCGTGAAGCTCGACGCCGACCTGCTCAAGGCCATCGACGAGGTCGTCGAGCCGGTCACCGAGCGGGACGCGGCGAAGACGGAGAGCCCGGCCCAGCGGCCGTGACATCCTCCCGGGCCGGCGCGGCGTCCGCGCCGGCCCGGGACCCTTCCGGGTACGCCGAGGGCGGGTCAACCCTGCCAGAAGCGGATCAGGTGCAGCCCCAGCCCGTAGAGCCAGCTCGGTAGGCCCAGCAGGTCACCGACGGCGAAGACCGCGCCGAAGAACCAGCCGCCGACGCGCGGGTTCCACAGCAGCGCGAACAGCAGGATGAAGCCGTACGGGGCGAACATGTCGTACATCCGCCGCCACTGCGGGTTCAGCCAGGGCTGGATCATGTTGCCGCCGTCCAGGCCGGGCACCGGGAGCAGGTTGAGCACGCTCGCGGTGAGCTGGAGGAACGTCAGCAGCGCCACCCCGGCCCAGAACTCGACCGGCCCGCCGACGGTCCCCGTACCGATCCGCAGCGCCGCCACCAGCAGCAGCGTGAACAGCACGTTGGTGGCCGGGCCGGCGAGGCTGACCAGGGTGTGCCGCAGCCGGCCGGGGATCGCGTGCCGGTCCACCCAGACCGCGCCGCCGGGCAGGCCGATGCCGCCGAGCAGCACCACCACCACCGGCAGCACGATCGACAGCAGCGGGTGGGTGTACTTGAACGGGTTCAACGTCAGGTAGCCCCGGTGGGCGATGTCCTGGTCGCCGGCCCGGAACGCCACCACCGCGTGGGCGTACTCGTGCAGGCAGAGCGAGACCAGCCAGCCCGAGACCACGAAGAGGAACACGTCGAGCCGGACGTTGCCGAACCGGTTCCAGGCCATCACCCCGCTGGCCAGGAAGAGCGCGACCAGGGCCAGGAAGACCGGGCTGGGCCGGAACGCCGCCCGGGGCACGCCGAGCACCAGCGGCTCGCCGCCCGGACGGTCGTATCCCATCACTCCGCCGTCGGCAGCAGGCTCATCCGGTACTCCACCCGGTCGTCCTCCACGAGCGCGACCGAGGTGACGCCGGACGCCGCGAGCTCCCGCCAGGTCTGGCCGATCCACGATTCGGCGTCCGCCTGGCTGCCGAACGACTCCGCCGGTCCGTCGACCGACGCGCCGTTCGCGCCCTCGTACCGCCAGCTCCACGCCATGCCGCGTCTCCCCTCGCCGCTCGCCGTCCCGGGGACGGATCCCCGCAAGCGTAGTCGGCCGGACGCGCGGCGGCCGGACGCTCACCCCCGGCGGCACCGCAACCGACCGCCGGTGATCACCACGAGTGCCCCGGACCGGTACGGTGACGCGGTGCTGACTCAAGGAGTAGTGCTCAGCAACCGGTACCGGTTGGGCGAACGGGTGGCGACCGGCGGCATGGGCGCGGTCTGGCGGTGTGTCGACACGCTGCTGGACCGGGAGGTGGCGGTGAAGGTGCTGCTGCCGGCGCTGGTGGAGGACCCGGAGTTCACCACCCGGTTCCACGCCGAGGCCCGGATGATGGCGGCCCTGCGGCATCCGGGCATCGTCGCGGTGCACGACTTCGGCTCGGCGACGCTCGCCGACGGCAGCCAGGTCAGCTACCTGGTGATGGAGTACGTCGACGGCGAGCCGCTGGTCACCTGGATCCGGCGCGCCGGCCGGCTGGACCCGACCTCCACCATGTCGGTGGTGGCGCAGGCCGCCGCCGCACTGCACGCCGCGCACACCGCCGGCATCGTGCACCGGGACGTCAAGCCGGGCAACCTGATGGTGAAGCGGGACGGGACGGTGGTGCTGGTCGACTTCGGCATCGCCCGCTCCAGCACGATGGCCTCGCTGACCGCGGCGCACATGGTGCTCGGCACGGCCTCGTACATGTCGCCGGAGCAGGCGACCGGCCAGCCGGTCTCGGCGGCCACCGACGTCTACGCGCTCGGGGTGGTGGCGTACTACTGCCTGACCGGGCAGCCGCCGTTCGTCGGGGAGAACCCGTTGCAGGTGGCGCTGCGGCACGCCCAGGAGGAGCCGGCGCCGCTACCGCCGGGCACCCCGCCGGCGGTGGCCGAGGTGGTCGGGCGGGCGCTGGCCAAGAGCCCGGGCGACCGCTGGCCCAGCGCCGAACGGCTCGCCGAGGCGGCCCTGGACGCCCGGGACGCCACGCTCGCCGTCCTCCGGGTGCCGCCGCGCCCGCCGTGGGCGCTGGACGGCCCGGCGCTGCCCGCGGCGGCCGTCCCGCCCGCGACGCCGGAGTCGACCGGCCGTGGCGCGCCGACCGGGGGCGGCACGGGGGCCGGTGCGGCGGCGCACCCGACGCACGGACCGACGCCTGGTCCGGGCACCGGCTCGGGGGCGCTCCCGACCGCCGGGCCGGCGCAGCAACCCGGCCAGGCGGCGCAGACCGGCGCCCGTGCACACCCCCCCGGTCGGGGACCGCACGGCGGCCAGGTCGCCGCCGGCGGAGTGCCGCCGGCGGTGCCCGGCGTCGGTCCGGGGCAGCCCGCCGGTCCCCCGGGAACCGGGTTGCCGCCGTGGCAGCAGAGCGGGGTGGGGGCGACGCCGCCGGGCGCGGACGCCCGGGTGGCCGGCCCGGCCGGTCCCGCGCCGGGCTGGTCGTCCCCCGCGGCCCCAGGCCGGCCGCCGTACCCGGCGGTGGTGGGCGGGCAGCAGGCGACGCCGCCCGCGGGCCACCCCGGCCCGTACGCCGTACCGGAGACCGCCCCGACCCTTGAGGACCGGGCCGGTGGCGCGGCCCGTCGGCGCCGGCTCGCCCTGGCCGGCGCGGCCGGCGGGGTGGTCGCCGTGCTGGCCGCCGTGGCCGTCGTGGTGACGCTCCAGCCGGACGAGCCCGCCCGGGGCGGTCCGGAACTGACCGCCGGGACCGCGACGGCCGCGCCGGCCACGCCGGGCCCGGGCGTCAGCACCGGCAGCGGGAAGCCGACGCCCGGCGCGAGCGCCACCGGCTCCCGGTCGGCCTCGGCGACGCCGACCGCCGGCCCGACCGGCCCGACCGGCACGACCGGCACGACGAGCCCGCGACCGGGGGCGGAGCCGGGGGCCAGCCCGTCCGCGACCACCGCCGCCCCGCAACCGGGGACGACCACGACCACACCGCCGAAGCCGAATCCCTACACGCCGACGCAGGTCTGCGGCAGCGGCTACAAGGTGATCGACTCCGCGGCGTTGACCGCGAACGGCGTCCGGCGGGGGAAGGTGTACCTGCTCTGGAACGAGGCCGCGAAGACCAACTGCGTGGTGACCATGAAGGAGACCGCGGTGGGCGAGCGCACCACGACGTCGGCGTTCCTGGAGGTGCAGGGGAAGACGCGCAACACCGACAGCGGCGCGTTCGAGTACTACGCTGGCCCGGTCCGCGCCGGGGCCGGCGGGGTCTGCGTGAAGTGGGGCGGGTCGACCGGCGGCGCCAGCTACGCCAGCGGTTTCGAACACTGCGGCTGAGCACGGGCCGCCCGGCGCGCGCCCGCCGGGCGGCTTTAAGGTACGGGCATGTCCGTTGACGGGTGGAACACGGTCCTGGTGCTCGGCGGTATCCGCTCGGGCAAGTCGGAGTTCGCCGAGTCCCTGGTAAGCGACGCCCCGACGGTGCGTTACGTGGCGACCGCCGCCGACGCCGACCCGGAGGACGCCGAGTGGGCCGCCCGGCTGGCGGCGCACCGGGAACGCCGGCCGGGCGGCTGGACCACCGAGGAGACCGCCGACGACCCGCGCCGGCTGGCCGACGTGATCGCCGCCGCCGGCCCGAACGAGACGCTGCTCGTGGACGACCTGGGCGGCTGGGTGGCCGTGCTGCTCGACCCGGCGCACCAGCCCGCCGACGACCTGGCCACCATCGCGGAGCTCGCGGCGGCGGTCCGCGCCAGCGAGGCGCGGATCGTGCTGGTCAGCCCCGAGGTGGGGCTGTCGCTGGTGCCGACCACCCCGCTCGGCCGGGCCTTCACCGACGCGCTGGGCGCGGCGAACCGGGCCGTCGCGGACGCCTGCGACGCCGTGGTGCTGGTGGTCGCCGGTCAGCCGGCCTGGCTCAAGCCCGCCGTCACGCCGCGCGCGGCCGGGGTGCCCGCCCAGGCCGGCCGCGCACAGCAGGACGCGACGCCGCCGGAGGCGCCGCTGCCGGACGTGCTGACGCCGACCCCGCCGGCCGCTCCCGCCGCGCCCGTGGACGCCAACGGCGCCGCCTGGGCGGCACCGACCATGGCGCTGCCGATGGTCGCCACCGGTCTGGTCATCCAGCCCGGCATGGAGCTGCCCATGCCCGACGAGTACGCCGGCCCGCAGGCCGTCGACCGGCTCGCCACCCTGGACGTGTCCGGCGCCGGGTTCGGCGCGCTGGAGCGGGTGGTCGGCTTCGCCGCCGCCACCCAGGGCACCGCGACCCCCGTGCCCTGGGCGACGGTGCGGGTGCTGCTGCTGCACGGCGACCACCAGGGCGGCGCCGCCGCCGGCACGGTCCCCGGCGAGTCGTCGCGCCGGGCCCGGCAGGCCCGGGCCGGTCGGGGGGCGCTGGCCCGGCTGGCCGCCGAGAGCGGCGCCAGCCTCCAGGTGGTGGACACCCCCTCCTCCGCGCCGATGGAGCACGAGCCGGCGCTGGGCGCCACCGCCGTCGAGTCGTCCCTGCGCTACGGCTGGCGGCTGGCCGAGGAGGCCGCCGACGCGGGCGTACAGCTGCTGGTGCTGGGGGCGTGCGGCGCCGGCACGGAGGCGGCCGCCGCCGCGGTGCTGGCGGCGACCGCCGGCGCGGAGGCCCCGGCGGTGCTCGGCCGGGTGATCACCGCCAGCGGCGAGATCGACGACGCGGCCTGGATGACCCGCTGCGCGGCGGTCCGGGACGCGCTGCACCGGACCCGCCGCTCCCCTCGCGACGCCAAGGATGTGCTGGCCGAGCTGGGCGGCGGCGACATCGCGGTGGCCACCGGCGTGCTGCTCGGCGCGACCGCCCGCCGGGTGCCGGTCATGCTCGACGGGCCGGTCGGCCTGGCCGCCGGCATGATCAGCCGCGACCTGGCCGGGCAGGCCCGGCACTGGTGCCTGCTGGCCGACCACGGCGGCCACCCGGCCGTCCGGCTCGCCGCCGACGTGCTCGGCCTGACCCCGCTGCTGGACCTGCGGCTGGGCCTGGGCGAGGGGGCGAACGCGCTGACCGCCCTGCCGCTGCTGCGCTCGGTGCTGGCGCTGACCGCCGCGCTGCCGGCCCACCCCCGCCTGGGCGGGGAACCCGACGAGGACGAGCCGGACTTCACCGAGCCGGAACCGGCCGGCCCCGGCCCCACCACCGTCGAGCCGGACTTCGCCGAGCCGGAACCGGCCGGCCCCGGGCCGACCACCACCGAGCCGGAGCCGGACCCGTCCGGCCGGCGTGCCGGCTGAGCCGCGGGTCGCCGACGGCCTGCGGCTGGCGCTGACCACCTTCACCACCCTGCCGGTGCGCGCCGGCCGGATCGACCGCCCGGTGGCAGGCGCCGCGATGGCGCTCGCCCCGCTGGTCGGCGCGCTGCTCGGCGCGGTGCTCGCCGGGGTGCTGCTGCTCCTGGCCGCGCTCGCGCCCCCGCTGGTCGCCGCCGGGGTGACGGTGGGCTGCGCCGCCCTGCTCACCCGGGGGCTGCACCTGGACGGGCTGGCCGACACCGTGGACGCGCTGGGGTCGTACCGGCGGGGCGCGGCGGCGCTGGAGATCATGAAGAAGCCGGACGTGGGGCCGTTCGGGGTGGTCGCGCTGGTGGTCGTACTCCTGCTCCAGACGGCGGCGCTCGCGGAGCTGGCGGGACGGTCCTGGCCGGCGACGCTCGCGGCCGTGGTGGCCGCGACCGCGGCGGGGCGGCTCGCGGTGGCGGTGGCCTGCCGGCGCGGGGTGCCGGCGGCCCGGCCGGAGGGGCTGGGCGCGCTGGTCGCCGGGACGGTGGGGCCGCTCGCGCTGGCGGTCGGCACGGTCGCCGTCGCGCTGGCGGCGGTCCCGGCCGTGCCGGGCCGGCCGTGGCAGGGGCCGCTCGCCGTCGGGGTGGCGCTCGCCGTCGCGGTCGGGCTGCTGCGCCACGTGGTACGCCGGCTCGGCGGCGTCACCGGCGACGTGCTCGGCGCCGGCGTGGAGGTGGTCACCACGCTGGTCTACCTCGGACTGGTGCTGTCCGGCTGAACGCGGCACCGGGCGGCGGGTAGCGTTTGCCCCGACAGCACCGGCACGGCCTTCCGGGGGACGACTTGCTCATCACGGACGACTTCCTGCCCATCCCGGTGCCGGAGTCGCTGAGCGCGACGTACCTGGTGCCGATGGCGGGGCTGCCCCGGGTGAGCCCGAAGACGGCCGTACGGGCGCTGGAGGGCCGGCTGGCCGAGCCGGTGTACGGGCTGGCGACGCAGATGCTGGACAGCCCGCTGATGACGGTGGACACCCGGTCGGTCGACGAGTTCCCGCAGCTCCCGCCGGACCTGCTCACCGCGTTCGGCGCCACCGAGGCGCAGCTCGGCCGGCTGGCCGCGGCCAGCCACCTGGTGGTGGTGCAGGCCGAGTACCGGCCGGGCTGGCCGCCGGCGCACGAGTGGGCGGCCCGCGCGGTGGCCGCCGCGGTCGCCGAGTCCGTCGACGGCGACGTGGTGGACGTGTTCGGGTTGCAGTTTCTCGACCCGGCGACCGCGCTGCGCTCGCTGCCCGACGCCCAGGGCCGGGTCCGCCTGGTCGACTGGGTGCTGGTGCCGTACTCCTCCGACGCTGAGGGGCTCTGGTTCACCACCAAGGGGCTGCGCCGGTTCGGGCTGCTGGAGTTGCAGACCCAGGGCGTGCCGGACCACCTCACCCGGGCCTGGGGCGCGGTGATGACCGGGGCCGCCCGGCGGCTGCTGCGGGACTGGACCGACGGGCTCAGCGGCGAGGAGGTGCCGGCGTTCGTGCAGCTGCCGGTGCTGGCCACGGTGACCGGGCACGACATCGCGGTGGCGTACGGCAACCCGGAGCAGCACGGCGCGACGGCCCCGGTGCTGCTGCGGCTGGAGCTGGACCCGGCCACCGACCCGGAGGCCGACTCGTTCCTCAGCCTGCGCCCGCCGCCCGGGCACCCGGGGCCGGCCGGGAAGTACTACGCGGCGGCCTGCGCGACGCTCTTCTCCGGCATCCAGCCGGACGTCCGCTACGCCCGGCCCGGTGACGCGATGAGCAAGGCGATCGCCACCGCCCGGACCGGGCTGGACGACGTCCGCGCCCGGTTCCTCGCGGGCCAACTGCCACCGCACTCGCAACTGGTGGTCAAGTACGGCCTGCCCGGCGACGAGGGCCCCGAGTTCGTCTGGGCCGGGGTGACCTCGTGGGAGGCGCCGGAGCGGATCGTCGGCGCCAGCGCCAGCGACGCCAACTCCGATCCCACCGTCCGGATCGGCTCCCCCGTGGTCGTCGAGGCCACGGACGTCGTCGACTGGGCCCTCCTCGACGGCACCGGCGTCATCGAAGGTGGCTGGACCCAGGCCGTCCTGGACGCCGGCGAACCCCCCACCCCCTGACCCAGGGGGTCGCGGCGCTACCTGACCGAGGGGTTCACGAACGGGGGGCGGGTGAGGCGCATCTGGGCGCGGCGGCCGCGGATGTCGACCTCGACGAGGGCACCGTCGGCCAGGTCGGCGGCCGTGTCGAGCAGGGCGAGGGCGATGCCCTGCTTCTTCGTGGGACTGAAGGTGCCGCTGGTGATCGTGCCGACCCGGGCGTCGCCGGCGTACACGGTCATGCCGGGGCGCGGGATGGCGCGGTCGACGGCCTCCAGCCCGCGCAGCGTACGCCTCGGGCCGGCGGCCTTCTCGGCGAGCAGCGCGGCACGCCCCCAGAAGGCCGGCTTGTCCCAGCCCACCGCCCAGCCGGAGCGGGCCTGCACCGGGGTGATCTCCGGCGACAGGTCCTGCCCGTGCAGCGGGTAGCCCATCTCGGTGCGCAACGTGTCCCGGGCGGCCAGCCCGCAGGCCCGCAACCCGAACGCCTCCCCGGCGGCGAAGAGCGCGTCCCAGACCGCGACCGCGTGGTCGGCCGGCACCACCAGCTCGAAGCCCAGCTCACCGGTGTAGCCGGTGCGGCAGACCGTCAGCTCCACCCCGGCCAGGGTGGCGGCGGAGAAGCTCATGTAGCCGTGCTCCACCGGCAGGCCCAGCCCGCCGAGCAGCTCCGCCGAGCGTGGGCCCTGCACGGCCAGCACCGCGTACGCCTCGTGCTCGTCGGTGACGGTGACCCCGGCCGGCGCGGCGGCGCGCAGCCGGCGCACCACCTCGGCGGTGTTCGCCGCGTTCGGGATGAGGAAGACGTGGTCGTCGGCGTGCAGGTAGGCGATGATGTCGTCCACCACGCCACCGGTCGCGTCGTCGCAGCAGAGCGTGTACTGCGCCCGGCCCGGACCGATGCGGCCCAGGTCGTTGCTGAGGCAGGCGTTGACGAACTCCGCCGCGCCCGGCCCGGTCACCCGCGCCTTGCCCAGGTGGGAGACGTCGAAGACGCCCACCGCGGTCCGCACCGCGGTGTGTTCCTTGAGCACGCCGCCCCCGGCGTACTCGAGCGGCATCTCCCAGCCCCCGAAGGGGGCGAACTTGGCGCCGAGAGTGGTGTGCCGCTCGTGCAGCGGGGAACGGCGCAGCCGGGTCGCGGCGGCGTCGGAGGTCACGTCCGTCATGGGTGGCAACTTACCGGGGTGCCCGCCGCTGGTTAGCATCGGCGGGACCCGCCGGGACAGCAGTCGGCGGGACAGCCAAGCTTCTGGCGGGTAGGTTGCCGCCGGAGACCTTCATCGCCGGTACGCGACGACGCGACCGGCCCGGCCCGCCCGGAGTAGCTTCAGTGACATCGCCCAGCACCACCCTGAGCCTGGTCGACACCGACCCCGCAGAACTCGCCGTCGACGCGATCGTGATCGGCGTGCACAGCCAGACCGGAGAGCAGGACGCCACCAGCGGCCTCGCCGGCACCCTGCTGCTCGCCAGCGGCGCGGAGAGCATCGCCGCCGCCTTCGACGGCAAGCTGACCGAGACGCTGGCGCTGCTCGGCGCGACCGGCGCTCCGGGCGAGGTGACCAAGCTGGCCACGCTGGGCACCGTCACCGCGCCGATCGTCGCCGCGGTCGGGCTCGGCCCGGAGCCCACCGGCGCCGCCCCCGCCCCGGAGACGCTGCGCCGGTCGGCCGGCGCCGTCGTCCGGGCGCTCGCCGGCGCGGCCCGGGTGGCGCTGACCCTGCCGCTGCCCGACGACGCCGACGCCCCGGCCGCGCTGCGCGCGGTCGCCGAGGGCGCGCTGCTCGGCGGCTACCGGTTCGCCGGCTACAAGACCAAGCCGCAGCCGACCCGGCGCGCGCCGGTGGCCGAGGTGCTGATCGCCGTGCCGGACGCCGGCGACGCGACCGCCCGCGGCGAGATCGACCGGGCGGCCGCGGTGGCCGGTGCGGTGCGTACCAGCCGGGACTGGGTGAACACCGCCCCGAACGAGCTGCGTCCGCCGGCCTTCGCCGAGGCCGTCGCCACCGCCGCCCGGGCGGCCGGGCTCGGTGTCGAGGTGCTGGACGAGGCGGCCCTGGCCGCCGGCGGCTACGGCGGGATCATCGCCGTCGGGCAGGGCTCGGAGGCCCCGCCGCGCCTGGTCAAGCTCACCTGGACCCCGGAGGGCGGGGCGAACGGCAAGCGGGTGGCGCTGGTCGGCAAGGGCATCACCTTCGACACCGGCGGCATCTCGATCAAGCCGGCCCAGGGCATGTGGGAGATGAAGTCGGACATGGCCGGGGCGGCTGCCGTCGGTGCCGCGATGCTGGCGGTCGCCGCGCTGAAGCCGTCGGTGGCAGTGACCGCGTACCTGCCGATGGCGGAGAACATGCCGTCGGGCACCAGCTACCGGCCGGGCGACGTGATCACCATGTTCAACGGCAAGAAGGTGGAGGTGCTCAACACCGACGCCGAGGGCCGCATGATCCTGGCCGACGCGATGGCCCGGGCCTGCGCGGACGGCACCGACTACCTCTTCGAGACCTCCACCCTGACCGGTGGGCAGGTCATCGCGCTGGGCAAGAAGATCGCCGGCGTGATGGGCACGCCGGAGCTGTGCGAGCGGGTCAAGGCCGTCGGCGAGTCCGTCGGCGAGCCGGCCTGGCCGATGCCGCTGCCGGACGACGTGCGCAAGGGCATGGACTCCGACGTCGCGGACATCTCCCAGGTCAACGCCGGCATGGACCGGGCCGGGCACATGCTCCAGGGCGGGGTGTTCCTGCGCGAGTTCGTCACCGAGGACGTCGCCTGGGCGCACATCGACATCGCCGGCCCGGGCTACCACTCGGGCGAGGCGACCGGCTACTGGACCAAGGGCGGCACCGGCGTCCCGGTCCGCACCCTGGTGCAGTTGGTCGAGGACGTCGCCGCCAACGGCTGACCCACACCCGACACCACGACGGGGCGCCTCCCACCAGGAAGGCGCCCCGTCGTCATGCCCCCACCCCACCCCACCCCAAGATCCACGCACTTTCACGGAAAGAGTGGCTGTTCGGCGCGGAACAGCCACTCTTTCCGTGAAAGTGCAGCCACCCGGGGCAACGGGGGGGTGGGCGCGGGGGGCGGGGGTCAGAAGAGGTCGGGGCGGCGTTTGCGGCGTTCGTTGTAGTCGCGCATCCGCTGGGGGTAGCCCATCAGGCGGACGTCGTAGACCGGGATCGCCAGCCGGTGGGCGAAGCGGCGGGCGCCCTCCGGGCCGTCGACGCGGCGGCGGGTCCACTCCCCGTCGTCGGCGATCAGGATGACAGTGGTCTCGGTCACCGTCGTCCGTGGCTCGATGTACGCCTCGACGCCGCGCCGGGTCCGGACGAAGTTCTCAAGATGGTCCAGATCAGCCCGGTCGGTAGGGCGACCGCCGCTGACCGCGCCCGTCTGCTTGCGTCGCCGAAACAGCCCCACCGACACTCTCCTCCCCCGTCCGTCATCGAAGACGGTGCCAAGAGTACGTGCCGGCGACGTGTCGTTGGGCACCTCAGTACGCGCTTCGCATGCCCTAGTGACAAGATGACCGAGGTGGGGTGTGTCCCTGTTACCCCACCGTGACCCCCGATGCAGCGACGCGACCTGGGAGTTGGACGTGAGCGAGCCGAACGAAGCGACCTTCGACATCGTCATTCTCGGAGGTGGCAGCGGCGGCTACGCGGCGGCGCTGCGTGCCGCCCAGCTGGACCTCTCGGTCGCGCTGATCGAGAAGGGGAAGCTGGGTGGCACCTGCCTGCACAACGGCTGCATCCCCACCAAGGCGCTGCTGCACGCGGCGGAGATCGCCGACCAGACCCGCGAGTCGGAGCAGTTCGGCGTGAAGGCCGAGCTGGTCGGCATCGACATGGCGGGGGTGAACTCGTACAAGGACGGCGTGATCGCGCGGCTCTACAAGGGCCTCCAGGGGATGCTCAAGAGCAACAAGGCGATCACCGTCGTCGAGGGCCACGGCAAGCTGGTCGGCAAGAACGTCGTCGAGGTCGACGGCAAGCGCTACACCGGCCGCAACGTGATCCTGGCCTCCGGCTCGTACGCCAAGAGCCTGCCCGGCCTGGAGGTCGACGGCGAGCGGATCATCACCAGCGACCACGCGCTGACCCTGGACCGGGTCCCGGCGTCGGTGATCGTGCTCGGCGGCGGCGTGATCGGCGTCGAGTTCGCCAGCGTGTGGAAGTCCTTCGGCGTGGACGTGACGATCGTCGAGGCGCTGCCCCGCCTGGTCGCCGCCGAGGACGAGGAGTCGTCCAAGGCGCTGGAGCGGGCCTTCCGCAAGCGGAAGATCAACTTCAAGGTCGGCAAGCCGTTCGAGAAGGTCGAGAAGACCGGGAACGGCGTGAAGCTGACCATCGCCGGCGGCGAGACCGTCGAGGCCGAGCTGTTGCTGGTCGCCGTCGGCCGTGGCCCGAACACCGCCAACCTCGGGTACGAGGAGCAGGGCGTGAAGATGGACCGCGGCTACGTGCTGACCGACGAGCGGCTGCGCACCAGCGTGCCGAACGTCTACGCCGTCGGCGACATCGTGCCCGGCCTCCAGCTCGCCCACCGCGGCTTCGCCCAGGGCATCTTCGTCGCCGAGGAGATCGCCGGCCAGAACCCGGCCGTGATCGACGAGGCCGGCATCCCGCGGGTCACCTACTCCGACCCGGAGCTGGCGTCGGTGGGTCTGACCGAGGCCAGGGCCAAGGAGCAGTACGGCGCGGACAAGGTCAAGAGCTACAACTACAACCTGGGTGGCAACGGCAAGAGCCAGATCCTCAAGACGGCCGGCTTCGTGAAGCTGGTCCGGGTGGAGGACGGCCCGGTCGTCGGCGTGCACATGGTCGGCGCCAGGGTCGGTGAGCTGGTCGGCGAGGCGCAGCTCATCTACAACTGGGAGGCGTACCCGGCCGAGGTGGCGCAGCTCGTGCACGCCCACCCGACGCAGACCGAGGCCCTGGGCGAGGCGCACCTGGCCCTGGCCGGCAAGCCGCTGCACGCGCACGCCTGATCGAGAATTGATTCCGCGGCGTCCGGCGGCAGACGGGCGAGATCGCACCAGGGGAATGAAGGAGTCTTAAGAGATGCCGGTATCGGTCACCATGCCTCGGCTCGGCGAGAGCGTCACCGAGGGCACCGTCACCCGCTGGCTCAAGCAGGAGGGTGACACCGTCGAGGTCGACGAGCCGCTGCTGGAGGTGTCGACCGACAAGGTCGACACCGAGATCCCGTCCCCCGCGGCGGGCGTGCTGAGCCGGATCGTGGTCGGCGAGGACGAGACCGCCGAGGTGGGCAGCGAGCTGGCCGTCATCGCCGGTGAAGGCGAGCAGGCCGGTGGCGGCGCGGCCGCCCCGCAGCAGCCGGCCGCGCCGGCCGCCGAGCCGACGGCCGCCGCGGCGGGCCCGGAGCCCGAGCAGGAGCAGGCCGCCCCGCAGCAGCCGCCGGCCCCGGCCGCCCCGGCGCCGTCGGGCGCGGGCACCCCGGTGAAGATGCCGGCCCTGGGCGAGAGCGTGACCGAGGGTACGGTCACCCGCTGGCTCAAGCAGGTCGGCGAGACCGTCGAGGTGGACGAGCCGCTGCTGGAGGTCTCCACCGACAAGGTCGACACGGAGATCCCGTCCCCGGTCGCCGGCACGGTGCTGGAGATCAAGGTGGCCGAGGACGAGACCGCCGAGGTCGGCGCCGACCTGGCGATCATCGGCGCCGCCGGGGCAGCCCCGGTCGAGGCGAAGCCGAAGCCCGAGCCCAAGGCGGAGGCCAGGCCCGCGCCGAAGCCGGAGCCGAAGGTCGAGGCCAAGCCGGAGCCCAAGGTCGAGGAGCCGACCCCGGGCATGTCGTACAACGAGCCGGCCGCCGAGGCGGAGATCGCCGCCCAGCCGGCGAAGGCCGAGCAGGCCGCCCAGCCGGCCGGGCCGAGCGCGCCGCCGCAGCGTCCGTCCGCCCCGGTGCAGGGTGGCGGCGAGGAGGCCGCCGGTTACGTGACCCCGCTGGTCCGCAAGCTGGCCGGCGAGCACGGCGTGGACCTCTCCTCGGTCAACGGCACCGGCGTCGGTGGCCGGATCCGCAAGCAGGACGTGCTGGAGGCGGCGGAGAAGGCCAAGGCGGCCAAGGCGCCGGCTCCGGCGCAGCCCGCCGCCGCGGCGGCCCCGGCCAAGCCGGCCGCCGCCCGGCCGCAGCCGAGCGCGAAGCGCGGCACCACCGAGAAGCTGCCCCGGATCCGGGCGACCATCGCCAAGCGGATGCAGCAGTCGCTGCACGAGATGGCGCAGCTGACCACGGTGATCGAGGTGGACGTCACCAAGATCGCCAAGCTGCGGGCGCAGGCCAAGGAGTCCTTCCAGCAGCGGCACGGCGTCAAGCTGTCGTTCCTGCCGTTCTTCGCCCTGGCGGCCATCGAGGCGCTGCAGACCTACCCGGTCGTCAACGCCAGCATGGACCTGGAGGCCGGGACGATCACCTACCCGGACGCCGAGCACCTGGGCATTGCGGTGGACGCCGAGCGCGGCCTGATGGTGCCGGTGGTGCACAACGCCGGTGACCTCAACCTCGGCGGCCTCGCCAAGCGGATCGCCGACCTGGCCGAGCGCACCCGGGCCAACAAGATCAGCCCGGACGAGCTGGCCGGCGCGACCTTCACGCTGACCAACACCGGCAGCCGGGGCGCGCTCTTCGACACCCCGATCGTGCCGTCGCCCCAGTCGGCGATGCTCGGCACCGGTGCCGTGGTCAAGCGCCCGGTCGTGGTCAACGACCCGGAGCTGGGCGAGGTCGTCGCGGTCCGCTCGATGGTCTACCTGGCCCTCTCCTACGACCACCGGCTGATCGACGGCGCCGACGCGGCCCGTTTCCTGGTCGCGGTCAAGGAGCGGCTGGAGGGCGGCAACTTCGAGGCCGACCTCGGCCTGTAACTCCCACGCGCGAGGGGCGCCCCGGTCGCACCGACCGGGGCGCCCCTCGTCGTCGCGCCCCTGACTCAGACCGACCGGATGCCGAGCCGCCGGTGGACGGCCTGCGGCACCGCACGGCAGCGTGCGGCGATTCGCCTCTGCGCACGGCGGACGCTGCGAGAGTGGACGGGTGGGCAGCGGGTGGTGGGGATTGCGGAGGCTGCTGGGGCCGGCTGTCCCCGTGGCCCCCGGCACCCGGGTGGACCGCTTCGAGATCTTCTTCGACCTGGTCTTCGTCTTCTCGTTCTTCATCATCACCCGGGCCACCGCCGCCCAGATCACCGGCTCGTCGTTGCTGCACGGCATGCTGGTGCTGGCGGTGCTCTGGTGGACCTGGGTGGTGCACAGCGTGGTGGCCACCCGGGTCCGGCTCGGCCAGGGGTTCGTCCCGGTGCTGATGGTCATCGGGATGGCGGCGCTCTTCTGCTTCGCGCTGGCCCTGCCGCAGGCGTTCGCCGGTCACCGTGCGGGCGCGGCCGGGCCGGTGGTCGCGGCGGTCAGCTACGTGGTGGTCCGCGGGGTGCACCTCATCCTCTACCTGCACGTCGTGCAGGACAATCCGAACGAGCGCCGGCAGGTCACCCGGTTCGCCCCGGAGATGGCGGTGAGCACCCTCCTGCTGCTCGGCGCGGCGCTGATCCCGTCCCGGATCAACGACCCCGGGGTGGCCGGGCTGGCCCGGGACGGTCTGTGGCTGGCGGTGGTGCTGCTCCAGTACTCGACCGGGCTCATCGGCGGCACCTGGGGCTGGGGGGTGACCTCGGCCGAGCACTGGACGGAACGCTACGAGTTCATCCTGATCATCGCGCTGGGCGAGTCGGTCATCTCGGTCGGCGTCGGCAGCAACCTGCTCGGCCAGCCGCCGACCTGGCCGGCGGTCTCCGCGGCGGTGCTGGGCATCTTCTTCACCGCCGCGCTCTGGTGGGCCCACTACGACGTGATCGGACCGGCCGCCCGGATCGCCCTGCACGCCGCGGAGGGTCCGCCCCGGGTGGCGATGGCCCGGGACGCGTACGCGTACTTCTACCTGCCGATGATCGCCGGGATCATCCTGTTCGCCCTGGGCGCCGAGGGGATCGTCGCCGACATCGCCAATCCGTCGGAGGAGCTCGCGGAGGCGGCGCACGGCCCCGACGTACCCCTGCTCTTCGGTGGGGTGATCTGCTACCTGTGCGGGAACATGCTGTTCCAGTGGCGCACCCTGGGCACGGTCTCCTGGACCCGGGTGGGCACGGTGCTCCTGCTCGCCGTCGGCATCCCGGTCGGCGCCCAGCTGCCCGGGCTGGCCGCCCTCACCCTGCTGACCGCGATCTGCGTGGGGCTGGTGGCGGTCGAGGTGGTGACCATGGCGAGTTCCCGGGACGCGCTGCACGAGCTGGTCTTCCACGAGAAGACCAGCCACGAGGCGCACGAGGCGGCCTGGCGGGCCCGCTGGCACGAGGACGGGACGGACGACACGGGCACCTCGACGTAGGGTCACCGGCAGCGTCGCGGTGCGCCCGGCGAACTGAGGATTCGCCGGTCAGCAGAATCAGCCCGTCCGGGCTGGCCGGCGGGGGCCCCGGCGGCGCAGGCTGGCCCGGTGACCGTCTTCTCCCTCCAGGCCACCCCCGCCGACGCGGCGAGCTGGCTCGACCTGGCCCGCCGCGCCGAGGCCGCCGGCTTCGACGCGCTGCTCGCCTCCGACCACCCCGGCGACGTGACGTCGCCGTTCGTGGCGCTCGCCGCCGCCGCGGCGGTGACCTCGACGATCGGCCTCGGCTCGTACGTGTCGAACCTCGGGGTCCGCGAGCCGATGCTGCTCGCCGCCGACGTGGCCACCCTCGACCTGGTGTCCGGCGGGCGGGCCCGGCTGGGCGTCGGCGCGGGCCACACCCCGGCCGAGTGGCGGGCTGTCGGCCGCGAGCGCCCGGACGTGGCCGGTCGGGTCCGCCGTTGCGTGGCCGTCGCCGAGGCGGTCCGCGCCCTGCTCGACGGCGACGAGGTCACCGTGGACTCCCCCGAGCTGGCCGTCCGGGGCGCACGGCTGACCGCGCCGCGCCCGGTCCAGGACCGCATCCCGCTGACCGTGGGCACCGCCAACTCCACGCTGCTGCGCTGGGCCGGCGCGCACGCCGACGTGGTGGGGCTGACCGGCTTCGGGCGTACCCGGGAAGACGGCCACACCCACGACGCGCGCTGGCGGGCCGACCAGATCGAGGCGCAGCTGGCCCACGTCGCCGCCGGCGCGGCCGGGCGGGACGACCCGCCGGCGCTGGAGGCGCTGGTGCAGCGGGTGGTGGTCACCGACGACGCCGAGGCCGCCGCGGCGCAGCACGCGCGCGACGTCGGCCTGACCGTCGCCGAGCTGCTGGCCACGCCGTTCGTGCTGATCGGCACCTCCGACGAGATCGTCGCGGCGGTCGCCGAACACGAGCGCCGCTGGGGCGTCACCCGCTTCGTGGTACGCAAGGACGCGCTGGAGCCGCTCGTCCCGGTGCTGGCCCGGCTGTCCTGACCCGTGGCCTGGGCGGGCCGGGAGCGTCGGCAGCTGACCCGCCGGGCCCGGGACCAACCGTCTCATCGAGACGCTTTGGAGCTGATGACGTGAACGATTCAGGCTCGACGAGCGTCAACCGCCGTCCGCCTGATGCGTTGACGTCATCAGCTCCAAAGCGGCCGGACCACCTCCCGGACCCGGGCGCCGGGCGAGTGAGGCTGATGGATCAGCGACAGACCCAGCCGGGGGTACGGGTGATCCGGCCGTCGCCGCGTTCGACGCAGAGCTCCCCCGTGCCGTAGTCGACCCAGTAGCTCTGGCTCGGCCAGACCAGCACGGGGCGCTCCAGGATGAACCACTCCACCCGGTCCAGCAGGACCAACCGTTCCGCCGTCACCCGCTCCCGCACGCGCAGAAACCTATCCTCGGGATCACACCCGGGTGGATCCGCCACCCCCGATCGAAAGCGGTATGGCTCTCGTCCACTCGTACATCCGACGATCGCGGTGGAACGTCAGCAGGTCGACGTGGTCGAGCGTCAAGGAGACCGGTTCGGCGTGGATCTCACTCAACGCTTTGGCGATCGGCTCCGCGTCCTGCTCGGCGTTCGAGTAGGCCAGGCTGACGTGCGGCCGGTACTCGACCGGAGGCCGTGCCGGCTGCTCGACCCGATCGTCTCCCAGAACCTCGGCCACGGCGTGACGTACGACATCGCGCAGGCTTCTGATTGGCTCGGACGGGTCAGCGGGTAGATAGACCGCCTCCGGCCGGACGACAGGCCGGTGAAAGGTCACCGTTGGTGGGGTCAGCGCCCCGAGCCGGCGCTGGACCAGGTCCCTCAGCTCGCTGAGCTCAACGTCCGTGACCTCGTCAACGAAGCCGATCCCCTGCATGGTCAGGTGAAGCCAGACAGCCGGTATCAGGTCGAGCGTGCGGAACTCTGCGAGGCTGGCCTGATAGCTCTCGACCAGCCGAACCAGTTCAGCGTGCCGGCTCATGCTGAAGTGGCAGGCATAGAAGTGCTGGCCCGGCTGCCATCCGGGTCGCCACCACCAGTGATCGCGCATCCTCTCGACATGCTCGATCTCGGCCATCGCGCCTCCCGGCTTGGCTAACGGATGGTGCAACGCAAGGTCGTCTTGCGTGGCGGCTTCCCGATCATGTCCATGTCGATTCCAGGACGCCGAGGCACGAGGATGAAGCCGGGTCTTGGTCGTAACCGACGACCTTGTGGCGGGGCCACGCCCTGCTCCCTTGTAAGTACTGGTCAATAGCCAGCCTCGCTGCACTGCACCCGCAACGGTCAGCGTTCGCCACTTTCGGGCGAGCGCTCAGCGACAAACACGCCGAGGCCGTGCACACCCTCAACCAGCCCCTGGGTCTGGAGCACGAGGATGGCTTGGCGCACCACACCGGCCGACACGCCGTGCTCCAGCCGAAGCTGAGCGGTGGACGGCAACTTGTCGCCGGGTTCGAGTTCTCCGGACGCAATCTGCTCGCGGATGAGATCCGCTAGCTGCGCCCACTTGGGTTTGGCGGGCATATGGGCTCCCTGGTCTGCACCCGCCATTTGATCACAAGCAACATTGCAAGACAAGTACGGACTACTCCGTTGACTTTGCCAAACTAGTCTGACAAAGTTCCCCTCGACCGGCTCCCTGGTCTGCAAGCCCGGAGCTGGTCAACCCGAAGAACGCACCCGGCCGACCGCCCCCGGAGGTCGGCCGGGTGCCCAACCCTGCCCGTGAACGGCACGTCGAGCTGGCCCGGGGTGGGTGCTGGGCTCCGGCCGCCGCGCAACGGCTGTCCCCGCCCGCCTCGGCGCCGCAACCCCGATCATCGAGAGGAAGGCGTTACGCGTGCAGCCCCTGGTCAACGAGCCGGTCGACGCGGTGGAGAAGGTGCTCGGTGAGCTGCCGATGCCTCAGTACGTGACGGGCGAACACGTGCGGACGGCGGTCCAGGCGGTGGTGGTGCACTCCCCCGAGTCCTGGCCGGCCGGGCCGATGTGCCGCAGCGACCGCACCCCGTACCCCTGCCGCCTGCACCGCTGGGGCCGGGCAGTGCTGCGGTCCCGCGGCCTCTCCGAGCGGGCGGTCGACGAGCTAGCGGCCCGCGCCGAACGGCAGCTTCGCGTACCCGAAGGGCGGCGCTGAGGTGTGGCCGGGCCGGCGGCGCAACGACGCGCCGGTGCCGCTCGGGCCGAGGCATCGGCGGACCTGGCGGCGCGGGCGGCGCTGGTGCTCGTGCGGCCTGCGCTGGACCGCGTGCCCTGACCGGCACGCGACCGTCCCGACCGAGCCGCCCGCGCCACCGCCGAACACCCGCTGGTGGGACGAGGTGACCCGGGCCAACCCGCAGGTCGGCCGGGCGGGCTGGCTCACCCCGGCGCAGACCTGGCGGGCCAACGGCGGCCGGTGGTGAGCCGGCTGCACCTGCCGCTGCGACCGCTCTGGCTCTGCCGGGCCTGCGCCGCGCCCTGGCCGTGCGCGACCGCGCGACTCACCCTCGTTCAGGAGTACGCGCACGACCGGGTGGCGCTGCTGGTCTACCTGGGTGGGCTGCTGCACGACGCGGCCGGTCAACTGCACACCCTGAACCCGCACGACGCTCCCGAGGCGGCACAGCTCTTCGACCGCTTCCTCGGCTGGGCACGTATCCGCCGATCGCACGCAGACTCGCCCCAACACCCCATGTCGGAGGCGGGGGCCACAGCACTAGCCTACGAAGGTCAACTCGACACAGCCGACGGCGTGGGGACCGAGCTACGTGATCACTGGTGAACTGAAGAGCAAGATCGACCGCGTCTGGGACGCCTTCTGGTCGGGGGGCATCTCCAACCCGCTGGAAGTGATCGAACAGATCACCTACCTGCTCTTCATCAAGCGCCTGGACGACCTGCACATCCTCGAAGAGGAGAAGGCGAGCCGCACCGGCAAGCCGATGGAGCGCCGGATCTTCCCCGAGGCCTGCGACGACCAGGGGCGCAAGTACGACGAGCTGCGCTGGTCGCATTTCAAGGACGCCGCACCGGGCGCGATGTTCGAGATCGTCGGCGAGCGGGTCTTCCCGTTCCTGCGGACGCTGGGCGGCGACGGGTCGACCTACTCGCAGCACATGAAGGACGCCCGGTTCACCATCCCCAACCCGGCGCTGCTGTCCCGCGTGGTCGACATGCTCGAGGGCATCCCGATGAAGGACCGGGACACCAAGGGCGACCTGTACGAGTACATGCTCGGCAAGATCGCGACCGCCGGCCACAACGGGCAGTTCCGCACCTCGCGGCACATCATCCAGCTCATGGTCGAGATGACGGCCCCGACGCCGAACGACGAGATCTGCGACCCGGCCTGCGGCACCGCGGGCTTCCTGGTCGAGGCCGGAGAGTACGTCCGCCGCACCTACCCCGACGTGCTCTTCGACTCTGTGCAGCGCAAGCACTTCCACGAGAGCATGTTCCACGGCTTCGACTTCGACGGCACCATGCTGCGGATCGGCAGCATGAACATGCTGCTGCACGGCGTGGAGAACCCCGACATCCGCTACCGGGACTCACTGGCCGAGAACGTCAGCAACGAGTCGGAGAAGTACTCGCTGATCCTGGCCAACCCGCCCTTCGCCGGCAGCCTCGACTACGAGAGCACGTCCAAAGATCTCCAGCGGATCGTCAAGACCAAGAAGACGGAGCTGCTCTTCCTCGCGCTCTTCCTCCGACTGCTCAAGCCGGGCGGCCGGGCGGCGGTAATCGTGCCGGAGGGCGTGCTCTTCGGGTCGAGCAAGGCGCACAAGGAGCTACGCCGGATGCTGGTCGAGGATCAGAAGCTCGACGGGGTGGTGAAGCTACCCAGCGGCACCTTCAGGCCCTACTCCGGGGTCTCCACGGCGATCCTGTTCTTCACCAAGACCAACAGCGGCGGCACCGACAACGTCTGGTTCTACGAGGTGACCGGCGACGGCTGGAGCTTGGACGACAAGCGGACGCCGCTGCTGCCGGCCGAGAAGCTCGGCCCGGTGCCCGACGTGGCGCTGGCCGAGGACGAGCACGCCAAGAACAACCTGCCGGACGCGCTGGCTCGCTGGTTCCGGCGGGACGGTGAGGAGTTGCAGCGGGCGCGGACCGAGCAGAGCTTCTGCGTGCCCAAGGCCGACATCGTCGAGCAGGGCTACGACCTCAGCCTCAACCGCTACAAGGAGGTCGTCCACGAGGAAATCGAACACCATGCACCGCTGGAGATCATGGCCGACCTCGAACGCTTGGAGTCCGAAATCCAGCAGGGCATGTCCGACCTGAAGGCGATGTTGGGATGACAGCAGCAAACGCCTCGAAGCTTGCAGACATCGCTTTGATCAATCCGAAGTTGGTCAAGCGACCAGCAAACGACGAACTCATCTCGTTCGTTCCCATGTCGGCAGTCGACGCTGGGACTGGAACCACCGAAAGCGGCGAGGACCGGCCATTCGGTGAAGTCAGCAAGGGCTACACCTTCTTCGACGACAAAGACATCTTGGTCGCGAAAATTACGCCTTGCTTTGAAAACGGCAAGATCGCTCAAGCAGGGCTCCACCATCGAACTGGCGTTGGTTCGACGGAATTCCATGTAATCAGGCCAGATTCCTCGCAGCTAGAGGCGCGCTACCTTCTTCACTTCCTGCGCAAGCCCGCGATCCGTCTAGCGGGCGAACGACGGATGACCGGGAGTGCAGGGCAGCGGCGAGTGCCGGAGGCGTTCCTCGCTGGCCTCTCGATACCGACGCCTCCACTCGATGAGCAGCGGAGGATTGCGGAGGTGCTGGATCGGGCGGACGAGCTGCGCGCCAAGCGCCGCGAAGCCCTCGCTCACCTCGGCGATTTGACCCAGTCCATCTTCCTCAACATGTTCGCCACATCTTCGGCAGATGCTTGGCCGGTGACCACCGTGGCAGAGGTAGCCCGTGACAGCAAAAGTGCGATTCGAACAGGCCCATTCGGTAGCCAGTTGCTGCACAGCGAGTTTGTAGAAGCGGGCGTTGCTGTTCTAGGAATCGACAACGTCGTAACGAATGATTTCCGTTGGGGCGAACGCAGATTCATCACTGAACAGAAGTACAGCCAACTTGCCCGCTACACCGTGCAGCCAGGCGATGTGCTGATCACTATCATGGGCACATGCGGTCGCTGCGCTGTCGTGCCTCCGGACATACCCAGGGCGATCAACACCAAGCACCTCTGCTGCATCAGTCTGGATTTCAACCGATGCCTCCCGGAATTCCTGCACGCATACTTCTTGACGCATCCCATCGCCCGCCGTTACCTCACGCAGACAGCCAAGGGGGCAATCATGGCGGGCCTGAACATGGAAATCATCAAGGCGTTGCCCGTCTTATTGCCTCCGATCTCGCTGCAACGGGAGTTTTTGGGACGCCTCAGCGCCGTCAAGAAAGTCAAGGAATCGCACCAGACGAGCCTGGCCGAGTTGGACGCGTTGTTCGCGTCGTTGCAGGATCGGGCCTTCCGGGGGTTGCTCTGACGTGAGAGGATCGAGGGCTGCTGTCGACAAGGGAGTGGGGCCCTCGATGAGCAACTTCGCGTTTCTGCGGGCTGAGTGGCCCGAGCTGTTTGACGAGGCCCTGCGGGCCGAGCGATTGACCGTCGCCGACCCGCGGGTCTCGTGCTTCTACGCCCGGCGCACCCTCGAACTCGCCCTCACCTGGCTCTTCCAGGCCGACGGCAGCCTCACCCGGCCCTACAGGAACGACCTGCAAGGGATGATCTACGAGTCGTCCCTGCGCGCCCTAGTCGGCAACACCCTCCAGGCCAAGATGGACATCATCCGCAAGCGGGGCAATGCGGCCGTCCATCACAAGGCGCCGGTCAAGACCGGCGACTCGCTGCCGATGGTCCGGGAGCTGTTCCACGTCCTGTACTGGGTGGCCCGGCACTACACCCGCGACCAGGCCGCCGTGCCGCCGAGTGCGCTGGCCTTCAACCCTGACCTGATCCCCCGGCCGGTTCCGGCGGCCGTGCGGCAGCAGAGCCAGGCCGAGCTGAAGACGCTGTCGGAGAAGCTCGCCGCCCAGGACGCGGAGCTGGCTGCCGAGCGGGAGAAGAACGCCAGCCTCGACGCCGAGCTGGCCAAGCTGCGCGCCGAGATCGCCGCCGCGAAGGCCGCCAACGAGTCCCGCCCCGACGACCACGACTACGACGAGGCGCAGACCCGCGACCTCTTCATCGACGTCCTGCTCGCCGAGGCCGGCTGGGCGCTCGACCAGCCGCGCGACCGCGAGTTCCTGGTCACCGGCATGCCGGCCGGCAAGGGCAACGGGTACGTCGACTACGTGCTCTGGGGCGACGACGGCAAGCCCCTCGCCGTGGTCGAGGCCAAGCGCACCCGCCGGGACGCCACCGCCGGCCAGCAGCAGGCCAAGCTCTACGCCGACTGCCTGACGCAGGCGTACGGCCAACGCCCGGTCATCTTCTACACCAACGGCTACGAGCACTGGCTCTGGGACGACACCGGCTATCCCCCGCGCCCGGTGCAGGGCTTCTACACCAAGGCTGAGCTGCAACTCCTCGTCCAGCGCCGCGACACCCACCGACCGCTCGCCGACCTGGAGATCAACACCGGCATCGTCGAGCGGTACTACCAGCAGCGGGCCATCCGGGCCATCGCCGACACGTTCGAGCAGGGCCGGCAGCGCGAGGCGCTGGTGGTCATGGCCACCGGTGCCGGCAAGACCCGCACCGTCATCGCCCTGGTCGACCTGCTGATGCGGGCCAACTGGGTCAAGCGGGTGCTCTTCCTCGCCGACCGCAACGCCCTGGTCAACCAGGCGGTCAACGCCTTCAAGACGCACCTGCCCGAGGTCGCCACGGTCAACCTGGTCACCGAGAAGAACACCGAGGGGCGGGTCTACGTCTCGACGTACCCGACCATGATGGGCCTGATCAACGAGACCGCGAGTGGCGCGCGGCGCTTCGGGCCCGGCCACTTCGACCTGGTCATCATCGACGAGGCGCACCGGTCGGTCTACCAGAAGTACCGGGCGATCTTCTCCTGGTTCGACGCGCTGCTGGTCGGGCTCACCGCCACCCCGCGCAACGAGATCGACCGCAACACCTACAGCCTGTTCCACCTCGAAGACGGCGTGCCCACCGACCACTACGACCTGGAGGAGGCGGTCGCGGAGAAGTTCCTCGTGCCGCCGCGGGCGGTCTCGGTGCCGCTGAAGTTCCTCTGGGACGGGGTGCGCTACGACCAGCTCAGCGAGGAGGAGAAGGACGACTGGGAGTCTCTGGACTGGGGCGACGACGGCGCGCCGGACGGGGTCGACGCGGACGCGGTCAACAAGTGGTTCTTCAACGCCGACACCGTCGACAAGGTGTTGAAGACGCTGATGACCCACGGACACCACGTCGCCGGCGGGGATCGGCTCGGCAAGACGATCATCTTCGCCAAGAACAACGAGCACGCGAAGTTCATCCAGCGCCGCTTCGACGAGAACTATCCGCACCTCGCCGGCCACTTCGCCCGGATCATCACCCACCAGGTCGAGCAGGCGCAGCACCTGATCGACAACTTCTCGGTCAAGGACAACGAGCCGCACATCGCGATCTCGGTGGACATGCTCGACACCGGCATCGACGTACCCGAGGTAGTCAACCTGGTCTTCTTCAAGGCCGTGCGGTCGAAGTCCAAGTTCTGGCAGATGATCGGCCGGGGCACCCGCCTCTGCCCGGACCTCTACGGCCCCGGCCAGCACAAGCAGGACTTCTTCATCTTCGACTGCTGCCGGAACTTCGAGTACTTCAACCAGAACGTGCCGCAGACCGAAGGCTCGCTGGGGGCGTCGCTCACCGAGCGGCTGTTCCGGGCGAAGCTCGAACTCATCCACCGACTCGACCAGCGCCTCCCCGAGGGCGCCGAGCCGGACCCGGAGGCCGACGGCACCAAGAGCGAAGCCGGCCTCCGCTGGGAGTTCGCCCACCACCTGCACGACCGGGTCGCGGGCATCAACCTCGAAAACTTCGTCGTACGCCCGCAGCGCCGCACCGTCGAGTACTACGCCGACTTCGCCCACTGGCACAAGCTGAGCGCCGAGGCGGTGGACGAGATCGGCAGCAAGCTCGCCGGCCTGCCCACCTCCATACGTGACGAGGACGAGGCCGCCAAGCGCTTCGACCTGATCGTGCTGCGCCTCCAGCTCGGCCAGCTCGACGTGGAGCCCGCATACGAGCGGCTGCGCCGGCAGGTGCAGGACATCGCGTCGGCGTTGCTGGAGCAGACCAGCATCCCGGCCATCCGGGAGCAGCAGCTCCTCCTCGACGAGGTGGCCGGCGACGAGTGGTGGCAGGACGTCACTCTGCCCATGCTGGAACTGCTGCGCCGCCGAGTCCGCTCGCTGGTCAGGCTGATCGAGCGGTCGAAGAAGACCATCGTCTACACCAACTTCACCGACCAGCTCGGCGAGCTGACCGAGGTGTCCATCCCGCAGGCCCGGGTGGGCACCGACTTCGAGCGGTTCCGCGCCAAGGCCCGCGCCTACCTGCGCCAGCACGAGGATCACCTGACGTTGCAGAAGCTGCGCCGCAACCGGCAGCTCTCCCCCACCGACCTGGCCGAGCTGGAGCGGATGCTCGCCGAGAGCGGCGTCGGCGGTCCGGAGGACATCGAGCGGGCCCGCGAGTCCGCCGAGGGGCTGGGACTGTTCATCCGGTCGCTGGTCGGGCTCGACCGGGAGGCCGCGACGGAGGCGTTCGGGGAGTTCCTGGCCGGCCGGACCCACAGCAAGAACCAGATCCACTTCATCAACATGGTGATCGGCCATCTCACCGTGAACGGGTCGATGGAGATGGGCCGGCTCTACGAGTCGCCGTTCACCGAGATCGCCCCGCACGGGCCGGACGGACTCTTCACCACTGACGACGTCGACCGCATCGTCTCGATCCTGCACTCCGTACGCGCCACGGCCGCGCCCGTACCCGAGGTGGCGTAGGTGATCTGCCTCTACCTGGCTAAGCTCTCTCCATGCTGACGCGGCTGGAGGTGCAGGGATTCAAGAACCTCCTCGACGTCGAGATCGAGTTCGGGCCGTTCACCTGCATCGCCGGGGCCAACGGTATGGGCAAGTCGAACATCTTCGACGCCATCGAATTCCTCTCTTACCTGGCCAGTGACACCCTCGTTGAGGCATCCCAACGCGTCCGCGGGTCCTCGGGCCTTCGAGGTGGGGATCCAAGGGACCTGTTCTGGGACGGCTACCGGGACCATCAGCACCGGATCAAGCTCGCCGCAGAGATGATTGTGCCCGCCCAAGTTGAGGACGATCTTGGGACGCCAGCCGAGGCGAGCACCACCTTCCTTCGCTACGAGGTGATTCTCGGTTTCGAGCCGCCTGTGAAGGAAGGCAGCATCGGTCGACTGAGCCTCCAAGGCGAGGAACTGCGGCACATCACGCGTGGTGAAGCGGCTCGTCACCTCCGCTTTCCCCACAGCGCAGCAAGGTTCCGCAGTGCCGTGGTGAGAGGTGAGCGTCGCGGCGGCCCGTTCTTGTCGACCGAGCACCGAGAAACTGGCACGGTCATCAACGTTCACGGTGACGGTGGCAGCCGGGGTAAACCTCAGCCCAGAGCTGCCTCCCGCGCCGGTCGTACCGTGCTCAGTACCGTTACAACAAATGACTACCCGACCATCTTGGCCGCCCGTCGCGAGATGCAGAGCTGGCGCCGGCTTGCACTTGAGCCCTCCGCTCTCCGCGCGCCAGACGGATTCTCGGATGCCCGATCGCTGGCGTCGGACGGCCGACATCTAGCAGCCACCCTCTATCGGATTGCGAACGAATCCGGAGGAGAGCACCACAAGAGCGATCCCGATGCGGTCTACGCGCGAGTGGCTGGCAGGCTGTCCGACCTGGTGGGTGTGGGCGTTGAGGGCGTCGTAGTTGAACTGGACCAAGTCCGCGAAGTGTTCACGCTCTTCCTTGAGGAGCGGGGCGACCTCCGGCTGCCCGCACGGGCGCTATCGGAAGGAACTCTGCGATTCCTCGCGCTCTGTGTGCTGCTCGAAGACCCCAGTTTCACCGGTTTGATCTGCATGGAAGAGCCGGAAAACGGCATCCATCCCGCGAATCTTCCCGCGATGTTGCAGTTGGTGCGTGACCTTGCGGTGGACCCAAGAGATGCGCCTGGCGAGACGAATCCCTTCCGGCAGGTCATCGTCAACACCCACTCCCCTTGGGTGGTGCAGCTCTGCGACCCGGCCGACTTACTCTTGGCCGACGTCCGTCCACGGGCTGCGGGAGGTGGAAGATTGACCCGGTCGTTGTCCCTTCTGCCGTTCAAGGACACTTGGCGGGCCACTGGCCGCCCCACCTTTTCGATGGCAGACGTAATCGCCTACCTGGCTGCACCACCCGGAGCGCAGTTGAGGCTTCCGTTGGATCTGGCTGAGTAAGCATGCGGTCATACTCGGGACTCTTTGTCTCAGAAGGCAGTTCCGATCTCCCCCTCGCGGACCTCATTGAGGCTCTGTTCTTCGAGCTCGGGACCACAGTGCACCTGAGCAAGCCAGACTTCTCGCTGCTCGGCAAGGTTGCGAAGGACGTTCGCTCTCGCGTCGATGCGGGTCTCAAGCTCGTCGGCACCTCCGTTGACCTGGTCGTCGTACACCGTGACGCCGACAATGCCGGCCGCCACGCCAGACGACAGGAAATCGAGACGGCTGTTCGCACCATCGGCGGGAACGCCGAGCTGGTGCCCGTCATCCCGATCCGGATGACGGAAGCGTGGCTGCTGCTCGATGAAGCTGCGATTCGCCACGTAGCGGGCAATCCCCGCGGACGTATGAACCTGGGCTTGCCGAAGCCTCACGAGGTGGAGTCGATCGCCGATCCCAAGGAGGTACTCCGTACCTGCTTGCTCAAAGCATCTGACGAGACCGGTCGCCGGCGAGAGGCAGTGGCGAAGCGCTTCAACCAGCACCGCCGTCAGCTGCTGGAACGGCTGAACCCCGATGGTGCTGTCGTCCGGCTCGAAGGCTGGAGCCACCTGATCAGCGATATTGACGCGGTAGCCAAGCGTTGGCGCTCTTGCGAGGCATGATGACGCGGTCAGCCGTGAACGTGAGGCTCAAGGTCATCCTGATGCTGCCGACCCAACTCTTCGACCGGTTCCTCGGCTGGGCGATACCCCGACCGTCGTCCTTACCGGGCGGCGCCAGGCCCCGCTTCACGTCTCGTAGAAGCGGATCTTCTCGCGCAGGTGGTCGTACTGGCGTTGGAGCAGGCGCATCTGCTCCTCGACCCGTTCCGCGTGCCGTTCCAGCAGGGCCTGCCGGTCGTCGGCGGTGTGCTCCCCCTCCCGGGCGAGGGCGGCGTAGCGGCACATCTCGGCGATCGGCATGCCCGTGTCGCGCAGGCAGCGGAACAGCAGCAGCCAGCTCAGGTCGTCGTCGGTGAAGACCCGGCGGCCGCCGGAGGTGCGGCCGACGTCGGCGAGCAGGCCGATCTTCTCGTAGTAGCGCAGGGTGTCGAGGCTGAAGCCGCTGCGTCGCGCGGCCTCCGAGGGCGCGTACATCCTGCGGATGCTAGCGGTTGACCTGGAGCGCGCTCCAGGTTGAAGGCTGGACGCATGACGATGACACGGACACTGGGTCGCAGCGGGATCGAGGTCAGCGCGCTCGGCATGGGGTGCTGGGCGATCGGCGGGCCGCTGTGGGGCGAGCGCGGAGAGCCGTTCGGCTGGGGCGAGGTGGACGACAACGAGTCGGTGCGCACCATCCACCGGGCACTCGACCTCGGCGTCACCCTCTTCGACACGGCCAGCAACTACGGCGCCGGGCACAGCGAGCGGGTCCTCGGCCGGGCCCTCGGCGGTCGCCGCGACCGGGCGGTGATCGCCACCAAGTTCGGCAACCGCTCGGACGAGCGGACCCGCCGGTGGACCGGCGAGGACGGCAGCCCGGCGTACGCGGTGGCCAGCCTGGAGGAGTCGCTGCGCCGGCTCGGCACCGACCACGTGGACCTCTACCAGTTGCACATCAACGCCCTGCCGGCGCCCGCCGCGCTCGACCTGGTCGACACCCTGGAGGGCCTGGTCACCCAGGGCAAGATCCGGGCGTACGGGTGGAGCACCGACAACCCGGCGTCGGCGCGCGCGTTCGCCGAGGCCGGTCCGCACTGCGCCGCGATCCAGCACGACGAGTCGGTGTTCCTGGACAACGCCGGGATGTTCGCCGTCTGCGACGCGCTCGACCTGGCCAGCCTGAACCGGGGCCCGCTCGCGATGGGCCTGCTCACCCGCAGGTACCAGGAGCGGACCGCGGGCGCCCGGGGCGCCGACGACGTGCGCGGGGTGGCCCCGGAGTGGCTGGTCTGGTTCACCGACGGCGTGCCCACCCCGACGTGGGTCGCCCGGGTCGAGCAGATCCGGGAGGTGCTCACCTCGGACGGTCGTACCCTCGCCCAGGGCGCGCTGGGCTGGCTGCTGGCCCGCAGCCCCCGGACGGTGCCCATCCCCGGCTGCCGCACCGTCGCCCAGGCCGAGGAGAACTTCGGCACCCTCGCCCTCGGCGCGCTGCCCGCCGAGGCGTTCGCCGAGGTGGAACGCCTCCTCGGCGACCTGCGCCCGGCGCCGGTCGGCTGATCCGCAAACCGGCCGAACGCATCCGGATCCGCGCCCGTACCCGAAGATATGAGCATGCGGATCCTCATGGCCGGCGCGTCCGGCTTCCTCGGCACCCGGCTGGTCGACCGCCTCACCGCCGACGGGCACCAGATCACCCGGCTGGTGCGACGGCCGCCGCGCACCCCCGACGAGCGGCAGTGGAACCCGTCCGCCGCGCAGCTCGACCCGGCCGTGGTGGCCGAGGCGGACGCGGTGGTCAACCTGGCCGGCGCCGGTGTCGGCGACAAGCGCTGGAACGACGCCTACAAGCAGCTGATCCGGACGAGCCGGGTGGACACCACGACCACCCTCGCCATCACCATCGCCGGGCTACCGCCCGCCGACCGGCCGACGGCGCTGCTCAACTCCTCCGCCGTCGGCTGGTACGGCAACACCGGCGACCGGGTGGTCGAGGAGGACGCCCCGGCCGGCGAGGGATTCCTGGCCGACGTCTGCCGGGTGTGGGAGGCCGCGACCCGGCCGGCCGAGGACGCCGGGGTACGGGTGGTGCGGCTGCGGACCGGGCTGCCGCTGCACCGCGACGGCGGGCTGCTGAAGCCGCAACTGCTGCCGTTCAAGCTGGGCATCGCCGGGAAGCTGGGCAGCGGCCGGCAGTGGCTGCCGTGGATCTCGATGTGCGACTGGCTGGACGCGGTCGTGTTCCTGCTCGACCGGGACGACATCGGCGGCCCGGTCAACGTGGTCGGCCCGGCCCCGGTCACCAACGCCGAGTTCACCAGAGAGCTGGCCCGCCAACTCCACCGCCCGGCGATCATGCCGATCCCCGCCCTGGCCCTCAAGGTCGCCCTGGGCGGCTTCGCCCAGGAGGCCCTGACCAGCGCCCGGGTCCTCCCCGCCGTGCTGAGCAGAGCCACCTTCACCTACACCCACCCCACCCTGCCCACCGCCCTGCACGCCGCCCTCACGGACTGACCCCTTGTGGGTCAGCAGCCGATTACCCAGTAGGAGGGGGCGGTCTGCTTGAGGGTGCTGGTGTAGTAGGTGTTGTAGAGGCCCATCCGCTGGTTGCTGCCGAGGGCGTAGGCGTAGCCGCCGGACTGGTAGGCGCGACCGGCCGTCACGTGGGCGTAGTTGCTGGCGGTGACGCAGGTCGGGGTGGCGGTCGGCGTCGGCGTGGGGCTCGGTGAGGCCGTCGGGCTGGGCGTGACGCCGCCGTCGAGGCCGAAGAAGAGCGCGTCCCGGTAGGCCGAGCAGATGGTGTCCAGGAAGTACGAGGTCGCGGTGCCGCACTGGTCGGCGGCCGAGCCCGGGTCGACCGGGGTGCCGTGTCCCATCCCGGAGACCCGGTAGAGCCGGACGGCGTCGTTGCCGTACCCCTCCAGACTGGTGCCGCCGGGCAGTGACGCCGTGCTGGTCGGGCTCTGCGACACGCCGAGCACGTTGGTCCACTGGTCGCGGGACTCGGTGGCGTTCATCGGCACCACGGTGGTGTCCGAGGTGCCGTGCCAGATCGCCACTCGGGGACGCCGCCCGGCGTACCCGGAGTAGGCACCCCGGACCAGGTCGCCCCACTGCGCCGGAGTCTTGTCGACGCCCGGGTTCATGCAGGAGTACGCGGTGGTGGTGCTGGTGGCGCAGCGGTAGGGCAGGCCCGCGATGACCGAGCCGGCGGCGAGGACGTCGGGGTACGTCGCCAGCATGACGGCGCTCATCGCCCCGCCGGCGGAGAGGCCGCTGACGAAGATCCGGCTGGGGTCGACGCTGTAGCTGGTCCTGGCGTAGTCGACCATCTGCTTGATCGACAGCGCCTCGCCCTGGCCGCGAGTGGTGTCCCCGATCTCGAACCAGTTGAAGCAGGAGCTGGCGTTGTTGGCCGACGACTGCTGCGGCACGATCAGGGCGAACTTCCACAGGTCGGCGTACTTCTGCCAGCCGGAGTTGGCGAAGTAGCCGGAGGCGTTCTGGGTGCAGCCGTGCAGCAGCACCACGGCCGGCGCGTTGGCCGGCAGCCCGTCCGGGCGGTAGGCGTACATGGCGAGGTTGCCGGGGTTCGAGCCGAAGCCGGTGACCTGGGTCAGCGTGGCGGCCTGGGCGGGCACGGCGACCGCGACCAGGGCGGCCGCGGCGACGACGGCCCCGGCCAGCGCCCCGGCGAGTCGGGCGAGGACGGATGGGGAACGGTGCACGGCGACCTCCTGTTGCGGCGTGTGAACTGGGTCACCCCCGAGTTGCCGAGACGTTACGTCCGTGTTTCAAGCCGGCGACATGGCCGCCGCTCACACATTCGTCGCCGCCGATGTAGCGGTCGGGGGCCCGCATCGGCGGACCCCCGACCCGACCGTCAGCAGTTGCGCAGTTCCGGGCTCTGGTTGCGGATCTGCGCCAGCGGCGAGACGAACCGCCGGTGGGCGTCACCGCCAACCAGCGCCGGCGGGAAGGCGGCCACCCGGTGGCAGTTCTGGAAGGCCAGCGTCACGCCGAAGTGCCGCTCCAGGCCGCCGCGGATGGCGTCGCTGGCCAGCGCGCGCAGCAACTGCCCGCGCGCGCCCTCCGACGGCGGCGGCACGGCGTGCTCGGCCACCCGGCCACCGTCGGCCGCGCGCGCGGCAACGTCGGCGACCACCGACCAGGCGTACGGCAGGGACCGCCGGACGCAGTCGACGAACTCCTCGTCGTCCACCCGGCCGGCTTCGGCCCGCTCCAGCAGGGCGGCGGGTACATCGAGAGACATGGTGCTCCTCCGATCTGCGCACTGACACGCGAACTCACGCGATGGCGCGACTTCTGCAATTGGAAGTCATTTCCATCAAGGAAGCAAGGTTTCGTGTCCGGCCCGGCGTGTCCAGGTCCGGTTGGTAACGTCCGCTCCGTGCCGACCTCCCCGCCCCTGGCCGCCGACCAGCCGCCCGCAGCGCCCGCCACCGGCCGGGGCCGCCGGGCCGACCTGCTCGTGGCGCTGATCGCCGTGGCGCTGGCCGTCTGGGTCACCAGCGGCCTGTGGCGCGACCCGAACACCCAGGCGATCACGGTCAACTCCAGCGACCAGGCGCTCTTCGAGTGGCTGCTCGCCTTCGGCGGGCACGCGCTGACCCACGGGGAGAACCCGCTCTACACCCACCTGATCAACGCTCCGGACGGGGTGAACCTCGCGGTCAACACCTCGATCACCGTCTACGCGGCGATCTTCGCCCCGCTGACGTACCTGATCGGGCCGCCGGCGACGTTCCTGGTGATCCTCACCCTCAACCTGGTCGCCACCGCGCTGGCCTGGTACTGGCTGCTCTCCCGGCACCTGGTCCGCAGCCGGCTGGCCGCCGGCGTCGGGGCGCTGTTCGTCGCCTACTCCCCCGGCATGGTCTCGCACGCCAACGCCCACCTGAACTGGACCGCCGGCTGGCTGGTCCCGCTGCTCGCCTGGAGGGTGTTCGCGCTGCGCCGGCCCGGGCGCTGGCTGCGCGGGGGGATCGTGCTCGGCCTGCTGGTCGCGGTCGCCTTCTCCATCGCCGCCGAGGGGCTCTTCTTCACCGCGCTGGCACTCGCGGTCTTCCTCGCCGTCTGGGCGCTGCACCCGGCCCGCCGGGCCGAGGCGCGGGCGGCGCTGCCCACCTTCCTGCGCGGGCTGGGCGTCACCGCGCTGGTGGCGGGGGTGCTGTTGGCGTACCCGCTGTGGCTGCACTTCGCCGGCCCGCAGCGCTTCCACGGCACCGGTTTCGACCCGCTGATCCACTCCGAGGACATCGCCGCGTTCGGGGCGTACCCGCAACGGTCGCTGGCCGGCGCGGCCGGGCTGGGCACCGCGCTGGCGCCCAACCCGACCGAGGAGAACTCGTTCTTCGGGCTGCCGCTGCTGCTGCTCGCCGTCGGCTGCTTCGTGGCGCTGTGGTGGCGCGCGGCTCCGGCCCGCCGGGCCACGCTGGCCGCGCTGGGCGTCACCGCCGTGCTTTTCTCGGTGCTGTCCTGGGGGCCGCTGGCCAAGTGGGACGGGCGGCGCACCGGGCAGCTGCTGCCGTTCGGCGTGCTGGACAACCTGCCGGTGGTCAACGCCGCGCTGCCGTCCCGGCTGGCGCTGGTGGTCGCGCCGGTGATCGGCGTGCTGCTGGCGTACACGGTCGACCAGCTCCGGGCCTGCCCGCCCCGGCGGCGGGGCGTGGCGGTGGCCTGGGGCCTCGGCTTCGCGGTGGCGCTGCTGCCGCTGGTGCCCGTGCCGCTGCTGACCAGCGCCCGGCCGCCGGTGCCGGCGTTCATCACCGCCGGGACGTGGCGGGAGCACGTCACGCCCGGCGGGGTGCTCACCCCGCTGCCCCTGACCCTGGACGTGACCCCGGACGGGCAGCGCTGGCAGGCGTACGCGCTGGCCCACCGGCAGGGCGAGTTCCGCATCCCGTCCGGCTTCTTCCTCGGCCCCGGCGGCCCGGACGGCCGGGGCCGGATCGGCCCGCCGCCGCGCACCTTCGACTCGCTGATGGACCAGGCCGGCCGGACCGGCCTGGCGCCGATCGTCACCGAGGGCAGCATCCAGCTGTCCCTGGCCGACCTGCGCTACTGGGGCGTCGAGGCGGTGGTGCTGCCGGACCAGGTGCACGGGTCGAAGTACGACCTCGACGAGGACGCCCTGCGCCGCACCGCGACGGCCCTCCTCGGCCCCCCGCGGCGCGTCGACGACGTCTGGCTCTGGGAGGTCCCCGCCGCCGAACGCGACGAGGCTCACCCTCGGTGACAGCCGGCGGCGGGTCTAGGCTGGAGGGGTGACCGCGACGACTTCCGGCCTGACGGCCGTCCGCGCCGGCGTGCTCGACTACCAGGCCGCCTGGGACGAGCAGCGCCGGCTGCACGAGTCGGTGGTGGCCGGTGAGCGCGGCGACACCGCGCTGCTGCTGGAGCACCCGAGCGTCTACACCGCCGGCAAGCGCACCGAGCCGTGGGACCGGCCGATGGACGGCACCCCGGTCGTCGACGTGGACCGCGGCGGCAAGATCACCTGGCACGGGCCGGGCCAGCTCGTCGGCTACCCGATCCTGCGCCTGCCCGACCCGGTGGACGTGGTCGCCTACGTGCGCCGCACCGAGCAGCTGCTGATCGACGTCTGCGCCGAGTTCGGGCTGGCCGCCGGCCGGATCGAGGGGCGCAGCGGCGTCTGGGTGCCCGAGGACGACCGCGGCCCGGCCCGCAAGGTGGCCGCCATCGGCATCCGGGTGGCCCGTGGGGTGACCCTGCACGGCTTCTCGATCAACTGCGACTGCGACCTGACGTACTTCGACCGGATCGTGCCCTGCGGCATCCGGGACGCGGGGGTCACCTCGCTCACCGCCGAGCTGGGCCGCCCGGTGACCGTCGCCGACGTGCTCCCGGTGGTCGAGCGCCGCCTGCCCACCCTCGTCGAGGTCTGACCCGAGCATTGCCGGCACCGCCTCGCCGAGCTGCCGGCCCACCGCCTACCCTCGTCGAGGTGCGGATAGATCTCGTCACCCTGGTCGTCGCCGAGTACGACCCGGCGATCGCCTTCTTCACCGAGGTGCTCGGCTTCGACCTGGTCGAGGACCTCCCGTCGCTGACCAACGACGGGCGCCCCAAGCGCTGGGTCGTGGTGCGCCCGCCCGGCGGCGGAACCGGCCTGCTACTGGCCCGCGCCGACGGGGAGCGCCAGGCACGCGCGGTCGGCGACCAGGTCGCCGGCCGGGTCGGCTTCTTCCTCCAGGTCGACGACTTCGACGCGGTCCACCGGCGGATGGTCGACGCGGGTGTCGAGTTCGTGAAGCCCCCGCGCACCGAGCCGTACGGGCGGGTCGCCGTCTTCCTCGACCTCGCCGGCAACCGGTGGGACCTGCTCGGCCCCGCCTAGGCGAGCACGCGGCAGAACCGGTGCCGCGCCCGGCCGGACACCGCGACCTCGCCCGGAGTCGGTATCGGCCGTTCGCGGGATCGGCTCCGGCTACCCCGGCGAGCGGTCGGCGCGGCGGCGCCGGAGCCAGGGTTGGCACATCACGATCGCCCCGCCGATGCCGGCTCCGATCACCGTCTCGACCCCCCGGTCGAAGAGCAACGCTCCCGCCGGGCGGGTCACCGCGAGCTGGCCGATCAGCAGGGCCATCGGCGTGATGAACAACAGCGCCAGCCCGTAGTTGCGCCCGACCAGGAGCTCGGTGACGATCTGGAGCGCCGCCACCACCAGCACGACGGCGACCGGTGACAGCTTCGGCGCGAGCAGTGCCGCGCTGGTCAGCAGCCCGAGCAGCGTGCCGATGATCCGGTGCCCGGCCCGCACCAGCTGGGCGGTGACGCCCTGGGCACTGAGCGGCGCGACCGCCGCCACCATGGCCCAGTACGGGTGGCCGATCCCGACGGCGGTCGCCGTGCCCCCGGCCAGCACCACGGCGAGGGCGTAGCGCGCCGGCTCCCCGCTCCAGACGTGCCTGAGCCGGGCCGGTTTGCTCTTCTGCCGGCGCAGGAAGAAGCTGCCGACATTGCCGACGGCCAGCGCGAACAGGCTGCTGAGCCCCGCCACGGCCGCCGCGACCGGCACGTCGGAGAGGACGTGCGGGGCCGAGGCCACGGCACCGAAGCCGAAGATGAGGAACAGTGGTCCCGGCGGGTGCCAGTCCTGCGCGGCGCCGAGCACGGCGCCCAGCGCCGCCACCACCGCCGCCACCGGCACCGCGACCCAGGCGCGCGACTCCAGGCAGCCGACCAGCACCCCGAGGATCACCGACAGGGTGAGCGCCACCCCGGCGCTGGCCTGCATCACCGCGCGGGACAGGTGCACATGGTTGCGCCCGTAGAGCGAGGTGAAGGCGCCGAACGCGGCGTACACCGACCAGTCGGGGCGGTGGACCGCGAGGGACGCGAGCAGCGGAACGAGGACGCTCACACCGGCCCGCAGCGCGACCCGGTGGGCGCCCCGCTCGTGGCGCAGGTGCAGCAGGGCCCGCACCATAGCCCGGAGTTGCTCGGCCATTGCCCTCCTCCGCGCCCGGCTCCCCGAGGACGTTCGGGACGCGCCTCGGGCAGACCGCTTCTTCATACCTCGCCCGCCGGCGCGGGTACGGCGGACCGCCGAGGCCGACCCGACCGCCCGACCCCCGCCGGGGACCCGCACGGCCCGTCCTGACACCGAACCGGCTCCGGTGGCGGGCAGCTCCCCCACCCGAGGGATTGAGCGGTCGCTCAAACGTCGGTACCGTCTGTTGAGCGACCGCTCAAGAATGGGGACCGGGATGCCGGGCATATACGTGGAGACGCTGATCGACGCCCCGCTGGAGCGGGTCTGGCAGGCCACGCAGGACCCCGCGTCCCACCGGCGGTGGGACGCGCGGTTCGGCCGGATCGACCCGGTGCCGGGCAGCACGCCGGCCCGATTCAGGTACGCCACCACCGTGCTGCCCGGCGTACGGGTCGGCGGCCACGGCGTACACGCGGGCGAGCGGAGCCGGCCGGACGGCACCCGTACCTCGGCGCTGCGCTTCGGCTCCGACGACCCGCGCTCGCTGATCGCCACCGGGTCCGGCTACTGGCGCTACCTGCCGGGGCCGGACGGCGTGCGGTTCCTGACCGGCTACACGTACACCCCGCGCTGGGGGCCGGCGGGCCGGCTGGCGGACCTCTCGTTCCGCCCGCTGTTCGGCTGGGCGACCGCGTGGTCGTTCGACCGGCTACGGCTCTGGCTGGAACGGGGCGTACCGCCGGAACGCGCCCGGCGGCACGCCTGGCGGGAGGTGGCCCTGCGGACGCTGGCCGTGACCGGCGCCGGCGCGCTGGCCGCCCGGCTCACCGAGGGGCGCGGCGCCGTGGCCGTCACGCTGCTCGCCGCGTCGGTGCTGGCGCTGGCGCTGCCGCCCGGCCCGCACACCCCGGCCGCCCGTCGCTGCCGGCGCCGGCCACCGGACCGCCTGGCCGCCCGGGCGCCCTCGGTGGTGGAGCAGCTGTGACCTCCGTCTTCCAGCGCGCCCTGGGCGCCGACTTCGACCGGCTGCACCCGCAGTTGCGGCGCCGTTTCGGCGTCGACGGCCGCACCGACGTGGGCTGCGTGGGCACCGGGGTGATGGACCGCGTCTGGCGCGGCGCCGCCTTCACCGCGCCGTTCCTGCGGCTGGGCACCCTGCGGCACGTGCTGTTCCCGGAGACCGGCACCGGCGTGCCGTTCACCATCGAGAACTACGCCTACACCGACTCGTACCGCCGCCCCACGCTGAGCTTCGTGCGTACCTTCGAGGTCGCGGCGCACCGCCGCCGCCGGTTCGACGCCACGATGGTCTGGAACCCGCAGCGCGGGGTCCTGGTCGACTACCTGGGTACCCACCAGCACCTCGCGGTCGACCTGCACCTCGGCGTCGACGCCGCCGGCGCGCTGACGATCCGCAGCGGCGCCCAGCGCTTCCGCGGCGGGCTGGCCTGCCCGCCGGCGCTCACCGGCGAGGCCAGCCTGCGGGAGTGGTACGACGACCGGACCGGGCGGTTCGGCATCGAGGTACGGGTCACCAACCGCCGCTTCGGGCCGCTGTTCGGGTACGCGGGCAGCTTCACGGTGCGCTACGTGCCGCCGGGCGGGGCACCGGTGCCCGCCTCGGTGCGGCCGCTGCGGGAGAATCCCCGGGACTGACGGAGAGGATCCCCATGGCCGGCACCCGGCAGAAGCTGATCGACGGGGCGCTCGCGGCGATCCGGTCCCACGGCATCGCCGGCACCTCGGCCCGCACCATCGCGGCGGCCGCGGGGGTCAACCAGGCCCTGGTCTTCTACCACTTCGGCACCGTCGACGAACTGCTCGCCGAGGCCTGCCGCAGCGCGACGACGGCCCGGGTCGCGGTCTACCGGGACCACTTCTCCACCGTGGGGTCGCTGCGCGAACTGCTCGACCTCGGGCGCGCGCTGCACGAGCAGGAACGCTCGGCGGGCAACGTGGCGGTGCTGGCGCAGCTGCTCGCCGGGGCGCAGACCGACGCGCGGCTCGCCGAGGCGACGGGGGCCGCGCTGCGGCTGTGGACGGCCGAGATCGAGAGGGTGCTGCGCAGGCTGCTGCGCGACTCGCCGGTCGCCCCGGTCGCCGACCCGGCCGGGCTGGCCCGCGCGATCTCCGCCGCGTTCATCGGCCTGGAACTCTTCGAGGGCGTCGATCCGGCGGGCGCCCGCGACGCGTTCGACGCCCTGGAACGCCTCGCCGTCCTCATCGACGTCGTCGAGGAGCTCGGCCCGCTCGCCCGGCGCACCCTCCACACCAGACTCCGCCCCAAATCCTGACCCCACCCCACCCCACCCCACCCCACCCCACCCCACCCCGGCCCGGCCCGGCCCGGTGATCATGAAGTTACTGCCCAGACACGCCGCAGACGATGACAACAACTTCATGATCAACCGAGGGCCGGGGGCGAGGGCGGGCCGGGGCGAGGCGGGGCCGGTAACGGGTCAGGGGGTGAGGCGGTGGAGGTCGCGGGGGAAGGCGGTGACCTCGCGGACGTTGGCCGCGCCGGTCAGGCGGGCGACGAAGCGTTCCAGGCCGATGGCGAAGCCGCCGTGCGGCGGCATCCCGTGCCGGAACGCGTCCAGGTAGCCGGCGTACGGCTCGACCGGCTCGCCGCGCGCGGCCAGCGCCGCCAGGTAGTCGTCGTACCGGTGCAGCCGCTGCCCGCCGGTGACCAGCTCCAGCCCCCGGAAGAGCAGGTCGAAGCCGTTGGAGTACGCCGGCCGCTGCGGGTCCGGATGGGTGTAGAAGGGCCGCTTCGCCATCGGGTACCCGGTGACGAAGAGGAAATCCGAACCGTGCTCCCGCCGCGCCCACTCCCCCAGCGCCCGCTCGTGCGCGGGGGCGAGGTCCGGCTCGTCGGCCGGCGCGCCGGCGATCGCCAGCGCCTCGGTGAAGTGCACGGCCGGGATCTCGGCGGGCACCTCCGGCAGGTCGAGGCCGAGGGCCGCCACCGCCCCGCCGGCCCGCCCCGCGACGCCGGACAGCATCCCGGCCAGGGTCTCCCGCAGCACGGCCATCACGTCCCGGTGGTCGGCGACGAAGCCCAGCTCCACGTCGAGCGAGGTGTACTGGGCCAAATGCCGGACGGTGTCGTGCGGCTCGGCCCGGAACACCGGCCCGACCTCGTACACCCGCTCAAAGACGCCCACCATCAGCTGCTTGTAGAACTGCGGCGACTGCGCCAGGTACGCGGGCCGCCCGAACCAGTCCAGCGCGAAGACGTTCGCCCCGCTCTCGGTGGACGAACCGACCACCTTCGGGGTGTGGATCTCCACGAAGTCGCGGGCGTCGAGGGTGGCCCGGAAGCCGGCCACCGCCGCCGCCGAGATCCGCAGCGCCGCCGAGCGGGTCGGGTGCCGCAGCGCGGTGGGCGCGTGGTCGAGCTGGGTGGGCAGGGCAGCGGTGAGCGCCGGCCGGTACAGGTCGAACGGCGGCGGCACGGCGGGCGGGCCGAGCGGTCGTACCGTCGGGTCGGCGAGCTCGACCCCGGCGGGGGCGGTGGCCGCCGCGACCTCGGGAGCGGCGGATCCGCGCTGTGCGACCACCGTGCCGACGACCTCGACGACGGTCTCCTCCGGCAGCGACTCGACGGCCGCGCGAACGGCGGGGTCGCTGACCACCACCTGGGTCAGGCCGGCGGCGTCCCGCACGATCAGGAAGGCCACCGACTTGAGCAGCCGGCGGCGGTGCACCCAGCCGGCGATCTTGACGGTACGGCCGACATGGGCGGGGAGCTGGGTGGAAAGGATGCGTTGCACGGCGGTTACCTCCTCGATCAATCGCAACGCGATCCCCGGGAGGTGTGGGCGAGCGGGAACCTCGCGGTGCCACCACACCTTCGCCCCCGCGAACGGGGGCCTCGTTCGTCGCCTTTTCACCGGGGCCAGCCGGGCGGGCTCTACTGGGCGGGTGTCAACAGGGGCCTTCCTCGACCGGAAGCGTCAAGAAGGGGCCCTTCCTTACACACACGCCGTTCTTCCCGCAGCTCGGGAGGGTCTTCGCACCCCGGCGCCAGACCGCCTTCCAGCAACCGGCGGCTCTCTGCACTGGCGGGTCGGGGCCCTACTCGGCTCCGTCACAGCTCTGCCGCAGACGCTAGCACCCCGTCCGGGACGGGTGTGACGTCGTTTTTCCGGCCTCCGGTGTCCGGTGTCACAACATCTGCGGCGTGACGCCGGTCGCCCGCGGTTCATCGACCGCCACCGTCGGGCGTAGGCTCGTTTTCGTGACGATCGAGCACTCCACGCCGACGACCGAGCAGGCCAGTCGTACCGCGACCGCCGCACCTGAGGGGCGGCGGCTGCTGCGGATCGAGGCCCGCAACGCCGAGACGCCGATCGAGCGCAAGCCGCCGTGGATCAAGGTCAAGGCCAAGATGGGCCCGGAGTACACCCAGCTGCGCGGCCTGGTCTCGCGCGAGGGGCTGCACACCGTCTGCCAGGAGGCCGGCTGCCCCAACATCTACGAATGCTGGGAGGACCGCGAGGCCACCTTCCTCATCGGCGGCGACCAGTGCACCCGGCGCTGCGACTTCTGCCAGATCGACACGGGCAAGCCGGCCGAGTTCGACGCCGACGAGCCGCGCCGGGTCGCCGAGTCGGTCGCCGCGATGGGGCTGCGCTACGCCACCATCACCGGTGTCGCCCGCGACGACCTGCCCGACGGCGGCGCCTGGCTCTACGCCGAGACCGTCCGCCAGATCCACGCCCTGCAGTCCGGCTGCGGCGTCGAGCTGCTGATCCCCGACTTCAACGCGGTCCCCGAGCAGCTCGCCGAGGTGTTCAGCTCGCGCCCCGAGGTGCTGGCGCACAACGTCGAGACCGTGCCGCGGATCTTCAAGCGGATCCGGCCGGCGTTCCGCTACGAGCGTTCGCTGGACGTGATCCGCCAGGCCCGCGCCGACGGCCTGGTCACCAAGAGCAACCTGATCCTGGGCATGGGCGAGGAGCGGGCCGAGGTCTCCCAGGCGCTGCGCGACCTGCACGAGGCGGGCTGCGAGCTGATCACCATCACCCAGTACCTGCGCCCCTCTCCCCGGCACCACCCGGTGACCCGCTGGGTCAAGCCGGAGGAGTTCGTCGAGCTGCGCGAGGAGGCCGAGGAGATCGGCTTCGCCGGCGTGATGAGCGGGCCGCTGGTGCGCTCGTCGTACCGGGCCGGGCGGCTCTACCGGCAGGCCCTGGAGGCCCGCGAGGGCGTCACCACCTGAGCGTTCCCGGCGCGCCAGCCGCGGCGCGCCGGGCCGTGACGCGCCGGCCGGGTGACCTGGTCGGCACCTGACCACGGCGGTACGCGGCCCGGGCCGTTACTCCCTGTGTGAGGGAACGTGCCGGTCGGGCCGCGTCCGGGGCGTACGGGCCGGGGCGGGGGACGCCCCTGCCCGCGGCGCTGACCGCGCTCGCGGTGCTGGCCGGGGTCGGGTACCGGCTGTGGCTGCTGCTGCACGACGCGCCGACGACAAACAGCGACGAGGCCACCATGGGGTTGGCCGCGCTGCACATCGCCCAGGGGCGGCACTTCCCGGTCTGGTTCTACGGGCAGGCGTACATGGGCACGCTGGAGGCTTACCTGGCCGCGCCGATCATGGCGCTGGCCGGGCCGTCGGTGCTCGCGCTGCGGGTGCCCAGCCTCGCGCTCTACGCGCTCTTCCTCATCCTGGTGTGGCGGCTGACCCGGCGACTCGGCGGGGGCCGGTGGTTCGCCCTGGTGGTCGTCGGCCTCTTCGCGCTCGGTTCCGACCGGATCGTCAAGAACCAGATGATCGCCGCGGGCGGTTATCCCGAGCTGAACCCGGCCGGCGCGGCGCTCGCCCTGCTCACCCTCCACCTCTGCGCCGGCCAGCCGGGCGCCCGGCTGCCCCGCTGGGCGGCCTGGGGGCTGCTCTCCGGGCTGATGATCTGGGTCGACCCGCTGCTGCTGCCGTACATCGTCGCGACCGGGGCGGTGCTCGTCGCATGGCGGCGGCGGGAACTGGCCGGCCGGGCCGGGCTGATGGTGGGCGCGGCGCTGCTGCTCGGGGCCGCGCCGATGCTGCTGGACAGCGTGCGGCACGGGCGCAACCCGCTCGCGGCCGTCCTCGCGGCCAGCGGCGGGGACGCGACGACCGGCTGGGGCGAGCGGCTGCATGGCGGGCTGGTCCTGGGGCCGCCGCTCGGCATGGGCTTCTGCGCACCGAGCCACTGCTCCCCCGGGCAGCTCTGGTGGGCCCTCGCGCTGCCGGTGCTGCTGGTCCTCGCCGCGCTGACCGCCTGGCGCACCCTCCGCTCACCCCTCCCGGCGTCGGCGTCGGCGTCGGCGGATCTTGGACAGTTACCGTTCGCCACAGCCGACAACTGTTCAGGATCGGCTGAGGAGGAACGCGGCAGGCGACCTGCGGGCACCCTCAGGGTGGCCGCACCGTCGGTCGCCGGGGCCGAGAGCGACGAGCCGGCGGCGGGCGCAGACGAGCGGCGGGCACGGGCGGGGGTGCGCCTCGCGTTGGTACTCGCAGCGGCGGCGGTGCTCGGGGCGTACACGATCAGCAGCGCGGCCGGGCGGACCCCGGTGGAAAGCGCCCGCTACCTCTCCTGCCTGACGATCGCCACCCCGGCCCTGCTCTGGCCGCTCTGGGCGGCTGCGCGGCAGCGCACCGGCGCGACCCCGGTCGCCGCGACCGTCGCGCTGGCCGCCCTGCTGGGCACCGCCGCCGCGGCCACGGCCGCCGCGATCCGCACCGTGCCGGCCACCCACGCCGAGGCCGCCCGGCACCGCGCGCTGGTCGACACCCTCCGCGAGTTGGGCGTACGCCACGTGCGCGGCGGCTACTGGACGTGCAACCGGCTCACCTTCGGCAGCGGGGAGGACGTGGTCTGCGCGGTGGTCGACGACGAGCTGCGCCCGGGCTTCGACCGCTACCCGGCTTACCGCCGAGCCGTGGAGCGCGCCGCCGCCCCGGCCTGGGTCGCACCGGCCGGGTCACCGCTCGCCGCCCGCCTCGACCAGCGCCTGGGCCCGGACCCGGGCAAGCTGGACGTGGTCACGGTGGAGGGCTGGCGGATCTACCGCCCCCGCGGCTGAGGCGTGCCGACGGCGGCCCCAACGGACCGGGTGCACGGCGGGCTGGTGCTCGGGCCGGCGCTGGGCACGGGCCTCTGCTCCCCGGGCCAGTACGCGACCTGGCAGCTCTGGTGGGCGGCGGCCCTGCCGGTGCTGCTGGCGCTGGCCGGGCTGTCGGCCTGGCGGGATCGGCGCCATGCCGCCCCGCGCGGTGGCACGGCTCGCGCTGGCCACGGGCGCGGTCCACGGGCGCGGTCCCGGGCGCGCACTTTCACGGAAAGAGTGGCCTCACGGGCCGGAATAACCACTCTTTCCGTGAAAGTGCGCGAAAGGACGAGGGGGGTGGGGGGGTGGGAGGTGGGGGGTGAGGGGGTCAACGCGGGGGGTTGAGGAGGTTCAGGCGGTGGGCGAGGGCGGCGGCCTCGACGCGGTTGGTGACGTCCAGCTTGGCGATGATCCGCGAGACGTGGACGCTGGCGGTCTTCGGCGAGATGAACAACTGCTCGGCGATCCGGCTGTTGCTGTGCCCCTCGGCGACCAGCCGCAGCACCTCCCGCTCCCGGGAGGTGAGCAGGTCCACCCCGGGGCGGCCCCGGGTCGCCCCGCGCAGGCCCACCCGGCGGGCCAGGGTGGCGGCCTGCTCGGCCAGCGGGGCCGCGGCCAACCGCTTCGCGATCCCGGCGGCCTCGGCCAGCGCCTCGGCGACCTCGTCCCGCTCCCCCGCCGCGGCGGCCGCCTCGGCCAGCGCCAGCAGCGCCCGGCCCAGCGGGTACGGCTGGCCGTCGGCCCGCCACGCC
>NZ_JBFALG010000015.1:0-130805 GCF_040656135.1 Micromonospora sp. NPDC050200 | reverse complement strand
CGAGGCCGGCGGCGGTCAGGGTGGTCTTGCGGATCAGATCGGTACGCATGATGTGTGCCTCTCTGTTCGGGGGTGCGCGGCGGGCCGTCGGGGGGACGGCTTGCGCGAAAGGAAAGTCAAGAAGGGGATCTGCCCGGCGGCCAGGGGGTGGCTCTGCTCGGGTGTCCGGGGGATGTAACCGTCCCGGTGGGCCCCGCATTCCGCGGGCCTTGGTGCCGGGCGCCGCCCGGCGATCCGGGGATGTAACGGTCCCGGCGGACTCCGCATTCCGCGAGCCCTCAGGGGGCTGCCCGGTGATGTTCGCCGGGGGATGTAACCATCCGGGGCGGGCCCGCATTCCATCGGACCGGTCCGGGGGACCGTCCGGGCGGGGGAGCCGCGGCGGTATGCCATGTACAACGACCCCGGCCCGTCGGCCATTCCACCGCCGGGGTGGCCCCGACCACGGGATGACGCAGGCCGAACCGGACAGCAGGGCGGCAACCGTCCCACCACGAACCGGACAGTCAACCACAAACTGACGGCCCGGCCCGACACTCTCGCGCCGCCCACGCCGCCCACGCCGCCCACGCCGCCCACGCCGCCCACGCCGCCCACGCCGCCCACGCCGCCCACGCCGCCCACGCCGCCCACGCCGCCCACCGCGTCCACGCCGTCCACGCCGCCCACGGCGCCCAAGAGCGACGCCCCACCTGCCCCCGGCCTCTCGGACCTCGACCAGGCACTAACAGCCCGCCCCGACCCTTCCGCCGATACCCACCCCCGCCTCCCCGCCCCAGCCGGCCCGCCCGATTGATCAAGAGGTTTGCGTCGGCGACACGCCGCCAGGCAGACGCAAACCTCTTGATCAACCTCGTGGCGGTGCGGCTTGGCGGGGCCCCGCGCAGAGATCTTGGACAGTTTCGGTTCGAGGGGGACTGGTCGAGGGGGACGGAAACTGTCCAAGATCTGCGGGATGACGGGATGACGGGATGACGGGATGACGGGATGACGGGGTGAGGGGTGAGGGGTGCCCGATCCCGGGATCGACGTGGGGCGCTGGTGTCGCCGGGTTGCTGTGCGCGGGGCGGTCGGCGAAGGCGGCGGACAGGGTGCCCGCGTCGGTCGAGCTGGTGGGTCTTCGCGAGCTCCGGATGGTGCCGCTCGTGGGCGGTGGGCGCAGCGTGGGGCGTATCGCCGGGGTCGCGTCGCGCGGCCGGCGACACGCCCCGTCGGCGGTGCGGCGGGTCGGCTCAGCCGGTGGGTGTCGACGTGGCGGTCGGGGTGGGCGGGGTGCCCGGGACCGTGGTTGGCGGGGTGGCGGAGTCGTCCCGGTCGGCTGGCCAGGGGATCTCCGGGGCGCGGTGGAAGGCGATGCCGGCGGTGGCCCAGCGCGGGCCGTGGCCGGCGAGGCGCTCGCGGAAGCCGGCCCAGTCGTGCCCCGCCCGGGGCGACCAGCCCAGCTCGGCGACGGCGGGCAGCCGGGGGAGGAGCATGAACTCGATCTCGGTCAGCGTGGTCACCGACTCGGTCCAGAGCGGCGCCTCGACGCCGAGCACCGCGTCGGCAGGTACGCCGGCCACGTGCGCGCCCGGGTCCCAGTCGTACGCGCGCCGCACGTCGATCAGCCCGGCCCAGTCCTGCCCGAGCGGGGTGTCCGGGGCGTACTTCATGTCCAGGTAGGCGTGGTTGCCGGGGGAGAGGATCAGCCGGGCGCCCCGGCGTACCGCCTCGGCGACCACCGGGTCGTCGCCGTCGGTGCCCCACCACTGGAGCACCCGCCCCTCGGAGTGCCCGGCCGGGGCGATCTGGTGCCAGCCGACGACCGTTTTGCCGGTGCCGGCGACGATCCGCTGCGCCCGCTCCACGAAGCCGGTGTACGCCTCCCCCTTCACCTTGAACGCCTCGTCGCCGCCGATGTGCAGCCACGGGCCGGGGGTGAGGGCGGCCACCTCGCCGAGCACGTCGGCGACGAAGTCGTACGTCCGCTCGCTGGTCGGGTCGACGTAGCTGAAGCCGACCTCGGTGCCGGTGTACGGCGGCGGCGCGATCCGGTCCGGTGCCAGCTCGGGGTATGCGGTCAGCGCCGCGTTGGTGTGGCCGGGCAGGTCGATCTCGGGGACGACGGTGATGTGCCGACGGGCCGCGTACCGGACGATCTTCCGATAGTCCGCGCCGGTGTAGAAACCACCCGGCCCGCCGCCCACCTCGATGGCCCCGCCGACGGTGGTCAGTGCCGGCCAGGAGTCGACGGCGATCCGCCAGCCCTGGTCGTCGGTGAGGTGCAGGTGCAGGTGGTTGAGCTTGTACCGGGCCAGATGGTCGATCACCCGCAGCACGTCGGCGACGCCGAAGAAGTGCCGGGAGACGTCGAGCATCGCGCCCCGGTACGGGAAGCGCGGCCGGTCGACGATCACGCCGCCGGGCACCACCCAGCGCGCGGCGACCGGGGACGGGCTCTCGATCGCGGTGGGCAGGAGTTGCCGCAGCGTCTGCACTCCGTGGTGGAGCCCGGTGGCGGTGCCGGCGGTGATCCGTACCTCGCCGGGGGTGACGTCCAGGCGGTAGCCCTCGTCCCCGAGCGCATCGGCCGGCGCCGCGTCCGGCGTTTCGCCGGCCGGGCCCGCGCCGCCCACGGCAGCCACGACACCGGCGTCCCGGCCGGTACCGCCCAGCGCGTCGTCCGCGGCGGTGCGGGGCCGGGGCACGCCGGCGGGCGGCACCGCGGCGGCCAGCGTGAGCACCAGCGGGCCGTCGGTAGCGGTGGCCTCGACCACGACCGGCAGCGGGTACCCGGTGGCCGGGCGCAGCAGTTCGGCGAGCTGTTCGGCCACGTCCCGGGTGTCCGGGGCCGGGCTGACCCGCACGGCCGCGTCGGCGGGGAGGGTGAAGTCGGCCGCCGGGTCCGGCCGGACCTGCTCCGGGGCCGGCACCACGTCGGTCAGTCGGACCGGTGCGGGCGGTGCGAGCAGCTCTCCGGCGGCCCGTGCGGCGAACCGGGCCAGCTCGGCGGCGGCCGGCCGGTGGGTGGGCTGGCCGACCTGGCCGAGCGGTTCCGGGCCGGTCCCGGCGCTGGTCGAGCCGGTCTCCGGGCTGGTGGAGGGGGTGGGCGGCACGGCGGCGGCTCCGGGGTGTATTCGCGGCGGATATGGCAAAGGTCAGGTTCGGCAGAACCGGTGCCGTCAAGAATACGAGGAGACCCGGAATTGCGTGATCGTGCTCGTGGAAGCGTTCCCAGAAACCCCCGCGAACACGGATAGTCGTGATAGCTGTGCCTATTGTCACCGAACGGTCCCAGGCCACCCGATGTTCGCTTAACCTTCGCCCACCGATCGGTGTCGACACCGGGATTACCGGTGGTCCGCCCCGGGGTATGAGGCAACTGAACCTTCGTTAAGTGTCAATTCCGGCGTGCGTGGGAGGCTCTGGTGGCAGCGCAAGAGACGGTCGATCACAAGTACGTCTACGACTTCGCCGAGGGCAACAAGGACCTCAAGGACCTGCTCGGCGGCAAGGGGGCCAACCTCGCCGAGATGACCAACCTCGGGCTGCCGGTCCCGCCCGGCTTCACCATCACCACCGAGGCGTGCAAGGCGTACCTGGACACCGGCCGGGAGCCGGACGGTCTCGCCGGCCAGATCGAGACTCACCTGGAGTCGCTGGAGCGCGAGATGGGCCGCAAGCTCGGCGACCCGCAGGACCCGCTGCTGGTGTCCGTCCGCTCCGGGGCTAAGTTCTCCATGCCCGGCATGATGGAGACCGTCCTCAACGTCGGCCTCAACGACCGCAGCGTCGTCGGGCTCTCCGCCCAGGCCGGCGGCAACGACCGGTTCGCCTGGGACTCGTACCGCCGGCTGATCCAGATGTTCGGCAAGACCGTCTGCGAGGTGCCGGGCGAGGAGTTCGAGCACGCCCTCGACGAGGCCAAGCGTGCCAAGGGCACCACCAACGACCTCGACCTCGACGCCGGCGACCTGCGCGGGCTGGTCGACGCGTACAAGAAGATCTTCCTCAAGCACACCGGCCGGGAGTTCCCGCAGGAGCCGCGCGAGCAGCTCGACCTGGCCATCCGCGCGGTCTTCGAGTCGTGGAACGCCGAGCGGGCCGTGCTCTACCGCCGCCAGGAGCGCATCCCGGCCGACCTCGGCACCGCGGTCAACGTGGTCTCCATGGTCTTCGGCAACCTCGGCCCCGACTCCGGCACCGGCGTCGCCTTCACCCGTGACCCCGGCAGCGGCGCGCAGGGCATCTACGGCGACTACCTCGCCAACGCCCAGGGCGAGGACGTCGTCGCCGGCATCCGCAACACCGTGCCGTTGCAGGAGCTGGAGCGACTCGACAAGAAGTCCTACGAGCAACTGCTCGACTTCATGGCCCGGCTGGAGGGGCACTACAAGGACCTCTGCGACATCGAGTTCACCATCGAGCGCGGCAAGCTCTGGATGCTCCAGACCCGGGTCGGCAAGCGCACCGCCGCCGCCGCGTTCGTCATCGCCGGGCAGCTCGTCGACGAGGGCCTGATCGACCTCGACGAGGCGCTGCACCGGGTCAACGGCGCGCAGCTCGCCCAGCTGATGTTCCCGCGCTTCCAGCTCGACCACGAGCTCCAGCCGGTGGCCAAGGGCATCGGGGCGTCCCCGGGGGCCGCCTCCGGCAAGGTGGTCTTCACCTCCGCCCGGGCGGTCGAACTGGCCGCCGAGGGGGAGGCGGTGATCCTGGTCCGCCGGGAGACCAACCCCGACGACCTGAACGGCATGATCGCCGCCAAGGGCATCCTCACCTCGCGCGGCGGCAAGACCAGCCACGCCGCCGTGGTGGCCCGGGGCATGGGCAAGACCTGCGTCTCCGGCGCCGACGAGCTGGACGTCAATATCCCGGCGAAGAAGTTCACCGTCGGCGAGCACGTCGTCAACGAGGGCGACATCGTCTCGATCGACGGCACCACCGGCAAGGTCTACCTCGGCGAGGTGCCGAGCATGCCGTCGGAGGTGGTGCAGTACTTCGAGGGCAGCCTCGACCCGGAGCACATCGACAACGCGCTGGTCCGGGCCGTACACCGGATCATGACGCACGCCGACGCCACGCGGCGGCTGGCCGTCCGGACGAACGCCGACACCGGGGCGGACGCGGCCCGGGCGCGGCGGTTCGGCGCCGAGGGCATCGGCCTGTGCCGCACCGAGCACATGTTCCTCGGCGACCGGCGGGAGCTGGTCGAGCGGCTGATCCTGGCCCGCACCGACGGCGAGCGGGCGGACGCGCTGGCCGCGCTGCTGCCGTTGCAACGGGCCGACTTCATCGAGATCTTCCGCGAGATGGACGGCCTGCCAGTCACCGTGCGGCTGATCGACCCGCCGCTGCACGAGTTCCTGCCCCCGCTGGAGCAGCTCGCGGTCAACGTCGCCGTCGCCCAGGAACGCGGCGAGGACGTCGCCAAGGAGGAGGCGCTGCTCGCCGCCGTCCGGCGGATGCACGAGGAGAACCCGATGCTGGGCCTGCGCGGCGTGCGCCTCGGCCTGGTCATCCCCGGCCTCTTCGCGATGCAGGTCCGGGCCATCACGGAGGCGGCGGTCGCCGTCACCCGCGACGGCGCGGTGGCCAAGCCGGAGATCATGGTCCCGCTGGTCGGGGCGGTGCAGGAGCTGGAGACGGTACGCGCCGAGGCCGAGAAGATCATCGCGGAGGTGGTCGGGGACAGCGGCGTCGAGGTGCTGATCGGCACCATGATCGAGGTGCCCCGGGCGGCGCTGACCGCCGGGCAGATCGCCGAGGCGGCGCAGTTCTTCTCCTTCGGCACGAACGACCTGACCCAGATGGGCTGGGGATTCTCCCGCGACGACGTCGAGGGCGCGTTCTTCTGGCGCTACCTGGAGCTGGGCATCTTCGGCATCTCGCCGTTCGAGTCCATCGACCGCGACGGTGTGGGCCGGCTGGTCCGGATCGCCGCGGAGGAGGGCCGGGCGGCCCGGCCCGAGCTGAAGCTGGGCGTCTGCGGCGAACACGGCGGCGACCCCGACTCGGTGCACTTCTTCCACGAGGTGGGCCTGGACTACGTCTCCTGCTCGCCGTTCCGGGTGCCGGTGGCCCGGCTGGAGGCCGGCCGAGCGGCCGTCGAGACCGACGGCTCCGACAGCCGCTGACCGCAGGACCGACGGCGGCTCCGGGCGCTCCGGAGCCGCCGTCGTCGTCGGTGGGCGCGCCGGGCCGTCGGCCGCCGCGCGCCCCGGCTCAGAGCGGCGGGCGCCGCCAGGTCGACCCCGGCCGTCGGCGGGCCAGCGCCGGCAGTGGGGTACGCACCGCGAGCGCGCCGTGCACCTGCGGCACCGGCGTCGCACCCACCGCGATCCGCTGCGAGTCGAACGCCGAGCCGGCCCGCTCGGCCACCGCCCGCGCCTCCTCGTGCAGCGCCTCCAGGTCGGTGCCCGCCCCGGTGACCAGGGTGAGCAGCGCGTGCCGCCCGGCCGGGTAGGTGACCACGCAGTCGGTGGCCGTGTGCACCACCGACTCCCGGAAGCTGCCGCCGCGCACCGTGTGGGCGACCTGGTGCCCCACCCCGAAACTCACCGCGGCGAGGGCGGCCAGGTGGGTGGCGTCCGTGGTCGGCAGGTCGCTGGAGATGAGCATCCCGTCGCGCCCGGCCAGCACCGTGCCGGCCACCTCCGGGCGCTGTCGGCGCAGCCTCCGCAGCTCCGTGTCCATCACCGTGTCAACGTGCACGAGCGTCCCCCGTTCGTCGCGTTCCGGCCGTCGGCGTCACATACCGCTCCCGGCACGTTACCGAAGGCCACGCCGCAACCGCGATCCCGTGACCGTCAGCGATCGGTCGGCAACTCCCGTCCGATCGGCGGTTGTGGACCCGCCACGCCCCGTTCGCCGCCGCGCCCTCCGGGCCGCCCCGGCGTAACCTGGGCTCCCGCGAGGAGTTGCGTACGACCGGCGAAGGGTGACCGCATGACCAGCGTCTGGGAGAGCTTGACCGTCGACGCCCGGGACCCGTCCCGGTTGGCGCACTGGTGGGCCGAGGCGCTCGGCTACCAGGTGGTCGCGGACAAGCCGGACGAGGTGGAGATCCGTCAGTCGGCCGACCGGCTGCCCGGCATCGTCTTCGTCCCGGTCGCCGACGGCAAGGAGACCAAGAACCGCCTCCACCTCGACCTGCGCCCGGCGGACCAGGAGGCCGAGGTCGAGCGGCTGGTCGACATGGGGGCCCGGCACGTCGACGTCGGCCAGGGCGACGCCTCGTGGACGGTGCTGGCCGACCCGGAGGGCAACGAGTTCTGCGTGCTGCGGCAGCAGGGCTGACGTGCGCGACGGCGACCCGGCCGGGCCGTGGGACGCGGCCGACGCGCGGCGCCGGGTCGACGAGGCGCCCAAGGACACCGGGTACGGTCGGTCGCCGTACGAGCGGGACCGGGCCCGGGTGCTGCACTCGGCGGCGTTCCGGCGGCTCGCCGCCAAGACCCAGGTGCACGTCGCCGGCACCGACGACTTCCTGCGTACCCGGCTGACCCACTCGCTGGAGGTGGCCCAGATCGCCCGGGAGATGGGCGCCCGGCTGGGCTGCGACCCGGACGTGGTGGACACCGCCGGGCTCGCCCACGACCTCGGGCACCCGCCGTTCGGGCACAACGGCGAGGACGCCCTCGACCGGCTCGCCGCGCCCTGCGGCGGGTTCGAGGGCAACGCCCAGACGCTGCGCGTGCTGACCCGGCTGGAGGCCAAGGTGATCGGCCCGGACGGCGCCCCGGCCGGGCTCAACCTCACCCGGGCCTCGCTCGACGCGGTCGGCAAGTACCCGTGGCCCCGGCAGCCGGGACTGCGCAAGTTCGGGGTGTACGCCGACGACCGGCCGGTCTTCGACTGGCTGCGCGCGGGCGTACCGCCGGGGGACGTCGCCGTCGACGGCGCCGGTCTGCCCGGCGGCGCGCGGCGCTGCCTGGAGGCCCAGGTGATGGACTGGGCCGACGACGTCGCGTACTCGGTGCACGACGTGGAGGACGGCATCCACGGCGGGTACGTCTCGCTGCGCCCCCTGCTCGACGACCCGGACGAGCGGGCCGCGCTCTGCGTCGACGTGGCGGCGGTCTACTCCGGCGAGTCCCCGGCCGACCTCGGCGAGGTGCTCGTCGGCCTGCTCGACGAGCCGGTGCTCGCCCCGCTGGGCGGGTACGACGGCAGCCACCGGGCGCAGGTCGCGCTGAAGGCCACCACGAGCGTGCTGACCGGGCGGTTCGTCTCCGCCGTGGTGACCGCCACCCGGGAGCGCTTCGGCCCCGGCCCGCACCGCCGGTACGCCGCCGACCTGGTGGTGCCGCGCCGGATCCGGGCGCAGTGCGCGCTGTTGAAGGGGATCGCCTGGCGTTACGTGATGACCCGTCCGGGCGTCCGCACCCGGTACGACCGGCAGCGGGAGATCCTGGCCGAGCTGGTCGGCGCGCTGGGCGACCGGGCGCCGGACGCCCTCGACCCGGTCTTCGCGCCGCTGTGGCGGGCCGCCCCGGACGACGCCGCCCGGCTGCGGGTGGTGGTCGACCAGGTGGCGTCGCTCACCGACCCGGCGGCGGTGGCCTGGCACGGCCGGCTCGTCCGGTCCTGAGGGTCGACCGACCGGCCGGCGGGCTCCGCGGCGACTTAGGCTAGCCTAAGTGACATGACGGAACGCCCGAAGAAGGTCACGTCCGCCCGGGTCCTGCGGACCGAGCGGCCCACCCCGCACCTGATCCGACTGGTCCTCGGCGGGGAGGAACTGACGGGGATCCCGGTCGGGGAGTACACCGACCACTACATCAAGATCATCTTTCCGGCGTCCGGGGTCGAGCACCCCAGGCCGCTGGACCTGGCCGCGATCCGTCGTGACCTGCCCCGTGAGCAGTGGCCCCGGCTGCGGGCGTACACCGTGCGCGCCTGGGACCCGCTGGCCGGCGAGCTGACCGTGGACGTGGTGCACCACGGCGACGAGGGGCTGGCCGGGCCCTGGGCGGCCCGGCTGCGCCCCGGCGACGAGGTGCTCTTCACCGGCCCGGGCGGGGCGTACGCGCCGGACCCGACGGCGGACTGGCACCTGCTGGTGGGCGACGAGAGCGCCCTGCCGGCGATCGGCGCGGCCCTGGAGCGACTGCCGTCGGGCGCCCCGGCCGCCGTGTTCGTCGAGGTCGACGGGCCGGCGGACGAGCAGCCGCTGCCCAGCCCCGGCGCGGTGGCGCTGACCTGGCTGCACCGGGGCGACCGGCCGGCCGGCGAGGCGCTGGTCGAGGCGGTCCGGGCGCTGGAGTTCCGGCCCGGCCGGGTGCACGCGTTCGTCCACGGCGAGGCCACCTTCGTCAAGGAGTTGCGCCGGCTGCTGCGCGTCGAGCGCGGGATGCCCCGCGAAGCCCTGTCCATCTCCGGCTACTGGCGTCGCGGCATGGACGACGAGGGCTGGCGCTCCACCAAGGCGGACTGGAACCGCCAGGTCGAGGCGGAGGAGGCCACCCCCGTCGCCTGACCCCGCCGTACCCCGCCGATCTTCCACTCGGGCGCTTCAGCACCGGCATGGCATCGGCCTGGCCTGCTACGCCGTGGCCGAGCCGATCCGGCACCACGCCGCACCGCCGCCACCGTCTTCGGCTCGGCCACCAGCCTGGGCCTGGGGGCGCTCCAGGTGGCGGCCTGGACAGCGCGACCGCGGTGCCGGACAGCACCGCGGTCGAGCTGGTGGTTGCGCGGCGGTGGTCCGCGGTGGCGGTGGGTGCGGTGGCGATGTACCGGGTGTGTCGGGCGCGGGAGACGCATGTCCCGACGAGCGTGATACCTCTCAGGCATATTTATGCCTGAGAGGTATCACGCTCATGGTCATGTCCCCGTCCTCGGCGCGACACGCCCGAGCGGCGGTCAGAACCGTCCGCCGACCGGCAGCACCCGGGACCTCGTCGCCGCCGCGCTGCTGCTCGCCGCCGGTGACCCGGTGGTGCCCGCCGCCCGCGCTGACACCGCCCCGCCGGCGGCCTTCGCCACAGGCCCGTCCCCCGGGCGGCGGATCGTCGGTCCGGCAGGGCAGGATGTACGCCGAGGGGGTGGCACAGATGGCTGGGCGGATCCGGGACGAGGACATCGCGCTGGTCCGGGAACGCACCTCGATCGCCGAGGTCATCTCCGACACGGTGACCCTCAAGTCCGCCGGCGGCGGCAACCTCAAGGGCCTCTGCCCGTTCCACGACGAGAAGAGCCCGTCGTTCAACGTCTCGCCCGCCCGCAACGTCTGGTACTGCTTCGGCTGCGGGGCCGGCGGGGACGCCATCAAGTTCCTGATGGACGCCGAGCACCTCAGCTTCGTCGAGTCCGTCGAGCGGCTCGCCGCCCGCGCCGGCATCCAGCTGCGCTACCTCGAGAACGACCAGGTCGCCCCGCGCAGCCGCCCCCAGCAGGGGCAGAAGCAGCGGCTGGTGGCCGCGCACGCCGCCGCCGTCGAGTTCTACCGGGCCCAGCTCACCACGGCCGCCGCCCGGCCGGCCCGGGAGTTCCTGGCGCAGCGGGGCTTCGACCGGGCCGCCGCCGAGCGGTACGGCTGCGGCTTCGCCCCGGACGCCTGGGACCTGCTCACCAAGCACCTGCGCCAGCAGGGCTTCAGCCACGACGAGCTGGTCACCGCCGGGCTGTCCCGGCCGGCCCGCTCCGGCTCGCTGATCGACCGGTTCCGCCGCCGCCTGCTCTGGCCGATCCGCGACCTGGCCGGCGACGTGATCGGCTTCGGCGCCCGCAAGCTCTTCGACGACGACGACGGCCCGAAATACCTGAACACCCCCGAGACGCCGATCTACAAGAAGTCGCACGTTCTCTACGGCATCGACCAGGCCAAGCGGGAGATCGCCAAGCAGGGCAAGGTGGTCGTCGTCGAGGGCTACACCGACGTGATGGCCTGCCACCTCGCCGGCGTGCCGACGGCCGTGGCGACCTGCGGCACCGCCTTCGGCGCCGACCACATCGGGGTGCTGCGCCGGCTCCTGCTGGACACCGAGGCGGTGGCCGGCGAGATCATCTTCACCTTCGACGGGGACGCTGCCGGCCAGAAGGCCGCGCTGCGCGCCTTCGAGGACGACCAGCGCTTTGTCGGGCGTACCTTCATCGCGGTCAGCCCCGACAACATGGACCCGTGCGAGCTGCGTCTGGCCAAGGGTGACCTGGCCGTGCGCGACCTGGTCGCCCGCCGCGAGCCGCTGGTCGACTTCGCGCTGCGCCACGTGATCAACCGGTACGACCTGGACACCGTCGACGGCCGGGTGGAGGCGATGCGCCGGGCCGCGCCGCTGGTCGCCAAGATCAAGGATCGGGAGAAGCGCCCCGAGTACGTCCGCAAGCTCGCCGGCGACCTCGGCATGGAGATCGAGCCGGTGCAGCGGGCGGTGCTCGCCGCCGACGCGGCGCCGACCGCCGAGCGGCGGGCGCCCGCGCCGGCCCGGTCGAAGGCCGCGCCCGCGCCGGCGGTGGACAGCCCGCAGTCGATGGTGGAGCGCGAGGCGTTGAAGCTGGCCCTCCAGGAGCCGGTGCTCGCCGGGCCGATGTTCGACGCGGTCGAGGCCCCGGAATACCGCCACCCGGTGCACGGGGCGGTGCGCGCGGCGATCGCCGCGGCGGGCGGGGCCGCGGCCGCGGCCGGCGGCGCGGTCTGGATCGAGTCGGTCCGCGACGCCTGCGAGGACCTCGCCGCCCGGGCGCTCGTCGGCGAGTTTGCCGTGGAGCCGCTGCGCATCGACGGGGAGCCCGACCTCCGGTACGTCTCGATCACCATCGCCCAGTTGCAGTGGGGCTCGGTCACCGCCCGGATCCGGGACCTCAAGTCCAAGATCCAGCGGGTCAACCCGGTGAACAACAAGGACGAGTACTTCGCCCTCTTCGGGGAACTGCTCTCGCTGGAGCAGCACGCGCGGGCGCTGCGCGAGCAGGCCGCGGGAGGACTGTGATGGGACTGTTCAGCCGCAAGCCCAAGCTGCCGCCCGCCGCCCGGCCCCCGCTCGCCGACGACGAACGGGTGCTCGCCTGGGCCGTCGCCGGAAACGGCGAGGGCGACGGCGTGGTGGTGGCCAGCAACCTCGGGCTCTGGCTGCCCGGCCGGGGGCACCGGCTGGGCTGGCACGACATCCTCAAGGCCGTCTGGTCCGGTCGCGAGCTGACCGTCACCCCGGCCGAGCGGGTCACCGAGCGGGACGGCTACCAGGTGGTGGCGGACTGCCCGGCCGAGACGTACCTGCTGGTCGACCCGGGCGACCTGCCGCACCAGGTGCGGGCCCGGGTCACCCGCTCGGTGGCGTACACCGCGCACCACCCGGTGCCCGGCGGCGCCGGGCGGGTCGCGGCCCGACGGGTGGCCGGTGCGGACGGACTGAGCTGGACGGTCCGCTTCGACCCGGGCACCCCCTCGGACGACGACGCCGTGCTGGCGGAGGCCGACCGGCTGGTCGCGGCCGCCCGTGCCGCGACCGCCCCGGCGGACGTCTGACCCGCGCCCGGCTCACCCGCCCCGGTAGAACCGGGCCGCGCCGGGGTGCAACGGGATCGGGTCGGTGCCCGACGCGCTCTGCCGGGTGAAGTTGCCCGCCTCCGGGTGCACCCCGACCAGATCGCTCTGGTACGCGAAGAGCAGCCGGGTCAGGTCGTACGCCAACCCGTCCGGCATGTCGGCGTTGACCAGGATCATGTTCGACACCGTTACGGTCGGGGTGCCCGACGGCGTGCCGTAGGCGTCCTTCGACAGTTCGGCGGTGGTGTAGACCGAGCCGTACGCGGCGTTGAGCGGCTCGATCAGGTCGGCGATCGGCAGCAGCTGGAACTTCCCCGGCGCGCTGGAGAGCAGGTCGGCGATGCCCGGGGTGGGCAGGCCGCCGGAGAAGAACATCGCGTCCAGCGTGCCGGCCCGCATCCGCTTGACCGTCTCCGGCAGCGACAGCGTGAACCGGTGGACGTCGCGGTCCGGGTCCATCCCCGCGGCGGTCAGCAGCCGCCCGGCGATGATGTCCGTGCCGGACTTCGGCGAGCCGGTGGAGACCCGTTTGCCGCGCAGCTGGGCGAAGCCGGTGACCTTGGCTTCGGCCCGCACGATCACGTGGGTGTAGTTGCTGTAGACGCGGGCCAGCGCCCGGACCGGTTGAGGCTGGCCGGCGAAGGCGCCCCGGCCGGCGACCGCGTCCGCCGCGGTGTCGGCGAGGCTGAACGCGATCTCCATGTCGCCGCTGGCCAGCCGGGTGACGTTCTCCACCGAGGCGCCGGTCGGCTCGGCCCGCGCCTCGTACCCGGGCAGGTGGCGGCTGATCACGTCGGCGTAGCCCCCGCCGAGCTGGTAGTACACGCCGGTGGTGTTGCCGGTGGCGAGGAAGATCCGCCCGTCGTGCCAGGCCTGCGGCGGCGCCGCCGGCTGCCCGCACCCGGCGACGAGCAGCGGAACCAGCAGGGCGGCCAGCCACCACGGTGGCCGGCGGGTCACGCCCGGACCGCCGGTTCCAGTGCCTCCGCCACCCGCTGCACGAGCGTCGCGGTCTCGAAGCCGATCTGCCCCAGGTCGCAGCCCGGCGCGGCCAGCACCCCGAGCAGGGCCCGTTTGCCGACCGCCATCACCAGCATCACCCCGCCGTCCATGTCGACGATCTGCTGGCGTACGCGGCCGGCGGACATCAGCCGCGCGGCGCCGACGGTCAGGCTGGCCAGACCGCTGATCACGGCGGCGAGCTGGTCCACCTGGTCGGGGGAGAGGTCGGGCGAGGAGGCCAGCCGCAGCCCGTCCTCGGAGACGGCTATGGCGTGCGACACGTCCGGCACCTGCTCGGCGAAGTTCGCCAGGAGCCAGTCGAGGCCGGCGCTCACGGGTGGGGTCATTGGGGTCTCCCGGTTGGTCTGGTCTGCTGGTTACGTCGCATCGCGCTGGCCACCCCCTCGGCGAGCGCGGACAGCCGGGCCCGCACCACCTCCGGGTCGAGCAGGTCCTCCGCCGGCCGGGCCGGTGGGGCCGGCGGGGTGTGGGGCAGCCCGGTCGGCAGCTGACCGCCCCGGGTCCGGCGCGGCAGGCCGGTGCCGGTGGCCGCCGCCGGCCCGGTCGACGACGGGCGGCCGGGACCGGGTTGGTACGCCTCGGCGCCTTGGGTCACCGGCGGTCGGGTCGCGGCCCCGGCGGGCGTACCGGGGGTGAGCACCGGCAACGTCACCGTCGGCGCGTGGTGGACGTCGGCCGGGTCGGGGCGGGCCCGACTGCCGCCGTACGCCGCCGTCACCAGGGGCGCGGTCGTCCCGTTCGGCACGGCCGTCGCCAGGGACGGGCCGCCGCCCTCGGGCCGGAACCAGGCCGCCGGCGAGGCGGGCTGGCGGTTCGGGACGGCACGGCGGGTCACCGCCTCGACCCGGGTGAGCGCCGACTCGGGCACCTCGATCTGGGCGACCGTGCCGGCGCCGGTGTTGTGCAGCTGCACCCGGATCCCGTGCCGGGCGGCCAGGTGGGCCACCACGTGCAGGCCCATGCTGCCGGCCGCGGCGCTGGAGAGCACCGCCGGGGCGAGGAGCCGTTCGTTGATCGTGGCGAGCCGGGCCTCGTTGATGCCGATGCCCTGGTCGTGTACCCGCAGCGTGAGCCCGTCGACGGTACGCCGGCCGTCGACCTGCACCGTGGCCTGCGGCGGCGAGTAGTTGGTGGCGTTCTCCAGCAGTTCGGCGAGGAGGTGGACCAGGTAGCCGACCGCCGAGCCGTGCACCGCGGCGGCCGGCACGTCGATCTCCACCCGGGCGTAGTCCTCGATCTCCGAGGCGGCCGCGCGGACCACGTCGGCCAGCAGGTGGTCTCCCTCGTACGCCCGGCCGGGCTCGCTGCCGGCGAGGACCAGCAGGTTCTCCCCGTTGCGGCGCATCCGGGCGGCGAGATGGTCCAGCGCGAAGAGCCGGGCCAGCGCCTCCGGGTCGGTCTCCTCCCGTTCGAACTCGTCGAGCAGCCGCAGCTGCCGGGTGATCAGGGTCCGGATCCGGCGGGCCAGCGCCTCGGCCATCCGGGTCACGTCCAGCCGCAGCTCGGCCTGCTCGCCGGCGAGCCGCAGCGCCGCCCGGTTGACCGTGTCGAACGCCTCGGCCACCTGCGCGACCTCGTCCCGCCCATGCCGGATGCCCGCGGTGAGCCGGGTGGCCGCGCCCTCGGCCGGCGCGCCCTCGCCGGACGCGATCGCGGTGATCCGCTCGGGCAGCTCCGAGTTGGCCATGGTGAGCGCCGCCACCCGCAGCCGGCGCAGCCGGCGGCTGGTGCGTACGGCGAGCAGCGCGGCGGCGAGCAGCGACGCGGCCGCGACGGCGGTGGTCGCCCCGCCGGTGACCAGGGCCCGCCGCCGGGCGTCCCGGGTCAGGCTGGCGGCCTGCTGGTCCAGGTTCTCGGAGAGTTCCCGGCCGAGGAGGTTGTACCGCCGGATCGTCCCGCTCTGGGCCACGTACCAGGCGTCGCCGTCGATCTTCAGCGCGGCGGGCAGGCTCTCGCCCTCGACCGCGCTGTCCCGCATCCGCCGGGCGGTGGCGACGTCCGGGCCGGCGACCAGCCGGGCGTACGCGGCCTCCGCCGCGCTGTCGGCGATCCGGGAGAACTCGGCCTGGCGCTGCTCCCGCGCGCCCCCCAGCTGGCCGAGCCGGACCAGTTCCCCCGGGGCCAGCGCGCCCCGAACGAAGATCGCCCGGAGCAGGTCGCGTTCCAGCGAGGCCAGGTGTTCCTGGCTGGCGACCGCGGCCACCTCCCGCGCCGCGTTGGCCAGCTCGGCGTCGCGCAGCTGTGCCGGCAGCGCGTCGGCGACGGTGAGCAACGACTCGACCAGCGCCACGTAGGTGGGGTCGGCCCCCTCCGACTCGGGCGCCGATCGGCGGGCCGGGTCGAGCTGGTAGAGCTGGTCGTCGGCGGTGTCGAGCACCCGCCCGAGGTTCGGGGCGGCCCGGCGGGCCGCCCGGCTGGCGGTGCGGTACCGGTTGACGGCCGTGTCCACCCGCCGCCGCTGGGCGTCCACCAGTGGGCGGCCGATCGAGCCGCCCCGCTGGCGCAGGGCGGCCGTCTCGCCGAGTTCCCGCTCCAGCTCGTGCACCAGGCGCACGGTGGCGGTGGCGGTGCCGGCGAGGACCCGGGCCCGGTCGGCGTCGGCGGAGGCGTCCAGTGCGGTGCCGGTCTGGGTGGCGCCCAGCACCACCAGGCCCACGGTGGCCACCAGAATGGGCGCGAGCAGTTGGGTGCGGACCGACCAGAGCCGGTCGGTGTGGTCCGTCGGCCGGTTGTGCCGGCGTACGCGGGCGGGGCGGGGGAGCGGCACGGGGTCTCCCGGGGTGGTCGGGGACGCCGGGCCCGGGCGGTGGCCCGGACCCGGCGCCGCGGGTCAGCTCGCGCCGAGGTCCTGCAGGGCCTTGGCCGCGCCGCGGTGCAGCGGTACGGGGTCGGTCTTGCGGGCGTTGTCCAGGCTGATGCCCTTCGCGGCCGGGTTGGCCTGGGCCAGGGCGTCCTTCTTCTCGAAGACGGTCCGCGTGATCGCGCAGGCGACGTTCGCGTTGAGGTCCTTGCGGACCAGCAGCACGTTCGGCACCACGATGGTCGGGGTGTCGGCCGCCGTCCGGTAGACGTCGGCGCGGATCGTCCCGGCCTGGTACGCGGGGTTCAGCTCGGTCATCTTGGGCAGCAGCGGGGTGATGTCGAGGAACTTCACCTTGTCTCCGGCGGTGGTGAACAGGTCGGTGACCCCGCCGGTGGGCACCCCGCCGGACCAGAAGAAGCCGTCGATGCTGCCGTCCTTGACCCCCTCGACGGTCTTGGTCAGGTCGAGCCGCTGCGCCTGGACGTCCTTGGCCGGGTCGAGCCCGGCGGCGGTGAGCAGCCGGTTGGCGATGACCTCGGTGCCGGACTTGGGGGAGCCGGTGGAGATCTTCTTGCCCTTCATGTCGGCGACCGAGGTGATGCCCGAGTCGGCCCGTACGACCACCTGGGTGTAGTTGTCGTAGATCCGGGCCAGCGCCTCCACCGGCTGCGGGGAGGTGAAGTTGCCCTTGCCCTGCACCGCGTTGACGGCGGTGTCGAAGAGCGAGAAGGCGACGTCGTACTGGCCGCCGACCAGCTGCTCGATGTTCTGCACCGAGGCGCCCGTCTCGGCGGCCGTGCCGGTCAGCTTGCCGTCGGTCGACGCGGAGAGCTGGCCGGCGAGCGCGTTGCCGACGACGTAGTACACGCCGGTGGCGTTGCCGGTGGCGATGCCGACCCGGGTGCTGTCGGTGACCTTGCAGGTGACCTCGCTGGCGGCGTCGTCCTTCGTCGCGCCGCCCTGTTTGCCCCCGCAACCGGCGGCGCCCGCCGCGACGAGGGTCAGCGCCCCCACTCCCGCGGCGATCCGCACGTTGATCCGTCTCACTGTTCTTCCTCCCCATGGTTCACCGGTGGTGTTGCCGACGGCCCGCCGGTCCGGCCGGCGGCGCCGCGTCGTACGAACACACCCGCCACCACGGCGGCGGCCAGGACGGCGCCGACCGTGACGGGTACGGGTTCGAGCCAGAGCAGCGTCAGCCCGGCGAGCGCGCCGAGGATCCGCTCCGGTACGCCGGCCCGGCCGACGCCGGGCAGCCAGCCGCCCGCCGCCACGGCCAGCACGGCGACGCCGAGCGCGGAGACCAGCGCGGCCACGGCGATCCGCTGCGGCCCGCCGATGCCGAGCAGCCCCAGACCGGTCGGGGTGATCACGAAGGCGATCGGGATCAGGTAGGCCGGCAGGGCGTACCGCAGGGTCTGCCACATGGTCGGCACCAGCCGACCGCCGGTGACCGCGGCGGCGGCCACCGCGGCGAGCGCGGTCGGCGGCGAGACCTCGGACAGGACCGCGAAGTAGAAGACGAACATCGCCGCGGCGGGCGCGGCGACGCCCAGGTCCAGCAGGGCCGGACCGATGATCACCCAGCCGATGACGAAGGAGGCGGTGACCGGCACGGCCAGCCCGAGCAGGCTGAGCGCGACGGCGGCCAGCAGGGCGGTGAGCGCCAGCACCACGGCCGGGTCGGAGGCGACCACCTGCGCGCCGGAGACCAGCAGCGCCGCCGCCTGCGGGCCGAGCCCGGTCTTGGTGGTGGTCGCCGTGATGATGCCGGCCGCGGCGCAGACCGCGCTGACCGCGAGCACGCCGCGCACGCCGGTGCCGAGCGCGTCGACCAGCCGGGCCGGAGTGAGCCGGTGCCGACGGTCCAGGAAGGACAGCGCGGCGGCCAGCACGGTCGCGCCCACCACCGCCCTCGTCGCCGAGACGCCCAGGGCGAGCAGGCCGGTGATCACCAGCAGCGACAGGAAGTGGTAGCCGAAGCGGCCCAGCAGCCGCCAGGGCGAGCCGGTGTCGATGACCACCGGGCGTACCCCCGAGCGCCGGGCGTCGATCTCCACGGAGAGCAGGATGCCGAGGTAGTACAGCACCGTCGGGATGGTCGCCCAGCCGAGCACCTGGAGGTACGACACGCCCAGGTACTCGGCGATGATGAAGGCGGCCGCGCCGAGGGTCGGCGGGGAGAGGATCGCCCCGACGCCGGCGGCGGCGAGCATCCCGCCCGCGCGCTCGGCCGGGTAGCCCGCCCGGCGCAGCACCGGCCAGGTGACCGCGCCGATGCTGACCGTCGTCGCGGCGCCCGAGCCGGAGACGGTGCCGAGCAGGAAGCCGGAGGCGACCGCGGTGCGCCCGGCAGCCGTCCGGGAGCGCCGGAACGCGGCGGCGGAGAGTTCCACGAAGAACCGCCCCGCCCCGGAGAGGTCCAGCACCGCGCCGTAGATGGTGAACAGCACGATGTACGAGGCCGCGACGTCGAGCGGGGTGCCGTAGAACCCGCTGTCGGAGTTGTAGAACGCGTCCACCAGTTGGCCGAAGTCGAGCCCGGCGTGCGCCACCGGCCAGGACTGCGGCAGCAGCCCGCCGTAGTAGCCGTAGGCCAGGAACAGCAGGCAGACGGCGGGCAGGATCCAGCCGGTGGTGCGTCGGCACGCCTCCAGCAGCAGGAGCAGCAGCACGGTGCCCATCGCCACGTCGAGCCCGACGAGCAGGCCCTGCCGGTCGAGGAAGGCGTCGTACCCGCCGCCACCGCCCCCGACGGTGAACGGCAGCACCGGGTAGAGGCAGCTGACCAGGGCCACCCCGGCCAGTACCCGGTCGGGCAGGGTCGGCCCGGCCCGGTCCGGTGCGACCCGTCGGGCCGGTTCGGCCTGGTCGGCTCCGGCGCCGGGGGCCGGCGCGGGTCGCGGCCGGCGCGGGAACGCGAGGTCCGCCGGGTACGCCAGGAACACCGTCGGCAGCACGCCGGCCAGGAAAATGATCAGGTAGTACTTGCTGCCCTGCGGGAGCGGTTGGAAGACCTGGACGAGTGCCAGCAGCGCGATCGCCAGCGTGGTGCCGGTGACCAGAACACCGATCGGGCCGGTGAGTGGGCGGCCCGGTTTCTCGTCCTCGAATTGCGCGGCGAGTTTCCGGGTGTCCGGCGCGTCGGGACCGGCCGGCGTACCCGTCCGTTGCTCGGGCGCAAGCGGCACCGGAGCGTCCTCCACGGTGGCTCCCGCCTCGGTGGAGCCGGCCCGCGGCGACTGTGGGGTGGGACTGTCGGAGGAGCGTACGGACGACACGAGGGGGCACGATACGCGAATTACGTACACCATGGAACATTGCCGAATATGATTGCGGTCGGTAATGGGGGCCGGTTTTAATTACGCAGAGGCAGCTGAATTGAGAAGGATTTAACAACCACCGGGGCGGAACGGTTGACAGTCAGTGGTTGTCGGGGCCCGTTCGACAGCAATCTGTCCAATATGGGGGGCATCGCCCCTCCGGTCGCCCTGCGGGCCGCCGAGGGGGAGGGGTACTTACCGGTGACCGTCCGTAGTGTCAACTACTCTCCGTCGCGCAATCCGCGCCCCTTGTGTCCGGTACGGAAATCCGTCGAGGCTGTCGGAGGCCGCCGGTAGGGTCGGCCGGTGACCACTGCTCAACCACTCATCCAGGCGCGGGGGCTGGTGAAGCGGTTCGGCGACTTCACCGCCGTCGACGGCATCGACGTCGAGGTGCGCCCCGGCGAGGCGTTCGGCTTCCTCGGGCCCAACGGCGCCGGCAAGTCCTCCACCATGCGCATGATCGGCTGCATCTCCCCGCCGGGTGGGGGTGAGCTGCGCATCCTCGGCATGGACCCGGTGCGCGACGGCCCCGCGATCCGGGCGCGGCTCGGCGTCTGCCCCCAGCTCGACAATCTCGACCCCGAGCTGACCGTCCGGGAAAACCTCACCACCTACGCCCGCTACTTCGGCGTCCCGCGCGCGGTGGCCCGGGCGCGCGCCGCCGAGCTGCTCGACTTCGTGCAGCTCACCGAGCGGGCCGACAGCAAGGTCGAGCCGCTCTCCGGGGGCATGAAGCGCCGGCTGACCATCGCCCGCGCGCTGGTCAACGAGCCGGAGATCGTGTTGCTCGACGAGCCGACCACCGGGCTCGACCCGCAGGCCCGGCACCTGGTCTGGGAGCGGCTGTTCCGGCTCAAGCAGCAGGGCGTGACCCTGGTGCTGACCACCCACTACATGGACGAGGCCGAGCAGCTCTGCGACCGCCTGGTGGTGATGGACGGCGGGCGGATCGTCGCCGAGGGCTCGCCCCGGGCGCTGATCGAGCGGCACTCCACCCGGGAGGTGGTGGAGCTGCGCTTCGCGGCCGATTCGCAGGAGGCGTTCGCGGGCAAGCTCGACGGGCTGGGGGAGCGGGTCGAGGTGCTGCCCGACCGGATCCTGCTCTACGTGACCGACGGGGACGCCGCCGTCGGCCAGGTGGAGGCGCGCGGGTTGACGCCGGCCGGCGTCCTGGTCCGGCGCAGCAGCCTGGAGGACGTCTTCCTGCACCTCACCGGCCGTACCCTGGTCGACTGACGGCCGTGGGCGGGGCGGCGCCCGGCCGCTGCACGACATCGGCGGTCGACGGGGAGGAGCCCACCATGGATGCGCGATGGAGACGGCAGGCGGGGCTGACCGCGCTCTACCTGGGCGTGTTCGCGACGATCTGGTTCAGCGTGCCGGCGACGGACCCGCCGCTGCGCACCGCGCTGGTGGTGGGCAGCGGCCTGGCGTTGCTGACCGCGCTGTTCGGCGCGGTCGTCGTGGTCAAGGCCCGGCGCGCGGCGGCCGTCATTCCCGGGAACCGGGCGGCCGACCGCCGGTACGGGGTCATCGTCGTCGTCGAGTTCTCCCTGGCCGCGCTCGGCGCCCTCGTCCTGGCCGGACTCGGGTGGTCCGAGTTCGTCCCGGTCCTGGTCTGCGCGGTGGTCGGCCTCCACTTCGTGCCGCTGGCCCCGGTGCTGCGCGACCGGCTGCTGGTGCCGCTCGGTGTCGCGCTGTGCCTGGTCGCGCTGGCCGGGCTGGTCGTCGCGCTCGCTTCGTCGGTCCAGGCCGGCCTGGTCGTCGGCACCGGTGCCGGGCTGCTGTTCTGGGGCTACGCCGCGCTCGCGCTGCTCCGGACGGCCCGCCCCGCCTGACCGGCCCTCGTGCCCGGGTCGCGTAAACGGCGCGACACCAGGGTCGGCCGGCCGTAGGGTTGCCGCGGCCTGTCGTACCCCGGGAGTAGGAAGGCCGTGGCGGAGACGGCGGGTGACGGGAGGTCCGGGTGAGCGTGGCGCAAGGGTCCCGGCCGGCGTTGCCCAGGGTGCCGGCGCTGGCGGTGCTGGCGCACTACCTGACCGGCTACCGCCGCACCTGGCGGGCCGGGGTCTTCTCGTCCTTCCTGCTGCCGACGCTGACCGTGGCCGGCTTCGGCCTCGGCGTGGGGGCGTACGTCGACCAGGGCGTCGGCGGGGTGCGCTACCTCGACTGGATCGTGCCCGGGCTGCTGGCCTCGACCGCGCTCCAGGTGGCGATCGGCGAGTCGACGTGGCCGGTGTTCAGCAACTTCCAGTGGATCAAGACCTACTCGGCGCAGACCGCGGCTCCGCTGCGGATCCCCGACATCCTCGCCGGTCACCTGGCCTTCGTGCTGTTCCGGGTGCTCACCGCCAGCGCCGCGTTCCTGCTGGTGACGGCGCTGTTCGGGGCACTGCGGTCGGGCTGGGCGGTGGCCACCCTGCCGGTGGTGGCGCTGCTCGGCCTGGCGGTCGCCGCGCCGACCTTCGCCTACGCGGCCGCGGTGGACAGCGACAGCTGGTTGGCGATGCTGTTCCGCTTCGCGGTCATCCCGATGACGCTCTTCGCCGGGATCTTCTTCCCGGTCGAGTCGCTGCCCGGCGTGCTGCCCTGGCTGGCGTACGCGACGCCGCTCTGGCACGCCGTCGACCTGTGCCGGGCGGCGACGCTCGGCGTGGCTCCGCAGTGGTCGGTCGCCGGCCACCTGCTCTATCTCGCGGCCTGGGCGCTGGGCGGCTGGCTGCTGGCCGCCCGGCTCTTCCGCCGCCGGCTCGTGGTCTAGGAGGCTCGCGTGGTCACCCTCGTCCTGCCCCGGCTGCTCGACGTCTCCGGCGCGTCGCGCCGGTCGGCCTCGGTGGTCGAGCGCAACGTGGCGGCGCTCAGGTCGGTCTACTGGCTGCTGCTGCTCTCCGGGTTCGTCGAGCCGGTGCTCTACCTCTTCTCCATCGGGGTCGGGGTGGGCCGGCTGATCGACGGGTTCACCCTGCCGAGCGGCCGGACGGTGGAGTACGCCGCGTTCGTCGCCCCGGCGATGCTCGCCGCCTCGGCGATGACCGGGGCGCTCGCCGAGACCACGTTCAACTTCTTCGGCAAGATGAAGTACCTCAAGCTCTACGACGGGATCATCGCCACCCCCGTCCGGCCCTTCGAGATCGCGCTCGGGGAGCTGGGGTGGGCGATGGTGCGCGGCTCGGCCTACTCGGCGGCCTTCCTCGCGGTGATGGTGGCGATGGGCCTGACCTCCGTCGGGCGCGCCGTGCTGGCGTTTCCGGCGGCGGTGCTGATCGGCTTCACCTTCGGCGCGGTCGGCATGGCGCTGGCCACCTTCATGCGCAGCTGGCAGGACTTCGACCTGATGGGCTCGGCGCAGTTCACCCTCTTCCTCTTCTCGGGCACCTTCGTGCCGGCCGAGGACTATCCGGCGCTGCTGCGGGCGGTGGTGGAGGTGACCCCGCTCTACCGCTCGGTGCACCTGGTCCGCGACATCTGTGTCGGCGGGTCCGGTTGGCTGTGGCTGCTGGACGTGCTCTACCTGCTGGCGCTGACCGGGCTCGGGCTGGCCGTGGCGTCCCGGCGGATGGTGGGCCTGCTGTACAGGTGAGGGGTTAACGGTCGGCCTTCCCGGGGCATGTCGAGGGGGCATCCGCCGACCGCGAGGAGGGGCGATGGCCTCCGACGACACGTCCGCGCGGGCCGGGCGCGACCGCGACGACCAGGGCACCCCGGCCCGGCCCCGTACGGGCGAGCCGGGGGGCCACGGCACCCGTGGCCGCCGGCCGGCCGGTCCCGACGAAGGGCCGGGCAGCCCGAGGGAGCTGCCCGGTTCCGGCTGGAAGGCGGCCCTGAAGCGGACCGTCAAGGAGTTCCAGGACGACAGCCTCACCGACTGGGCCGCCGCGCTGACCTACTACGGGGTGCTCTCCATCTTCCCCGGGCTGCTGGTGCTGATCTCCCTGCTCGGTCTGCTCGGTGACCGGGCCACCAAGGGGGTCAGGGACACCGTCCACCAGGCGGTGCCGGAGGAGAACATCCGGCGGATCATCGAGGGGGCCATCGAGCAGGCGGGAGCGTCGGGCGGGCTGGCCGGCATCGCCGCGATCATCGGTCTGCTCGGGGCCTTCTGGTCCGCCTCCGGCTACATCGCCGCCTTCATGCGCGCCTCGAACACCATCTACGACGTGCCGGAGGGGCGGCCGATCTGGAAGACTTTGCCGATCCGGCTCGGGGTGACCGCCGTGATCGGTGTGATGCTGCTGGCCAGCGCGGTTATCGTGGTCTTCACCGGCGGTCTCGCCGAGCAGGTCGGCAGCGCGATCGGGCTGGGCTCGACCGCGGTGACGGTGTGGAACATCGCCAAGTGGCCGGTGCTGCTGCTCCTGGTCAGCCTGATGTTCGCGATCCTCTACTGGGCCTCGCCGAACGCCCGGCACGGCGGTTTCCGCTGGGTGAGCCCGGGCGGCGTGCTGGCCGTGGTGATCTGGCTGGTGATCTCCGGCCTCTTCGCCCTCTACGTCAGCAACTTCGCGTCCTACAACAAGACCTACGGCGCGCTGGCCGGCGTGATCATCTTCCTGGTATGGCTCTGGCTGAGCAACATCGCCATCCTGCTGGGCGCCGAGTTCGACGCGGAGCTGGAGCGCGGCCGGGCCATCTCGGCCGGCCACTCCCCAGAAAAGGAGCCCTACGTCGAGCTGCGCGACGACCGCAAGCTCAAGAAGAAGCGCAACGCCGCCGGGGAGCGATAGTCCCCGACGAGGGCACGAGACCGACCCCGCCGCGCCCGCGCGGCGGGGTCGGTCTTTTCTTGATCCACTTCTATCTTTTGTCACGCAGGACAAAAGTTTGCGGCAGATCGACCGAAGCTATGGACAGGAGCCACGGAAGCCTCCTACTGTGTCGGACACGACACATCGACGTCCCATCGATGTGAACCCGACGCGGAGGTGGATCCCGTGCGGACGGAAGACCCCCTGCACGTACGGCTGTTGCGGCTGCTCCGCGATGCGGGACCGGCGTCCCGGGCCGAGCTGGGCGACCGCCTCCAGATGCCCCGGCCCCGGCTGCTGGCCGAGCTGGAGCGGCTGGTCGGGCTCGGCCTGGTGGCCGAGGCGGGGCTGGCCGCGTCCCGGGGCGGGCGCCGGTCCACCCTGGTCGAGCTGGACCCCCGGCTGCGCTTCGCCGCCGTCGACCTCGGCGCCAGCTCGATCGACGTGGAGGTGGTCAACGGCCGGCTGGAGCCGGTCGCCGCGTACGCCGAGCCGGCCGACATCCGCTCCGGCCCGAAGGTGATCCTGCAGCGGGTCAACGAGCTGCTGCACAAGGCCCGGGTCGACGGGGCGTACGAGAAGCTGGACGGCGTCGGCGTCGGAGTCCCCGGGCCGGTGAGCTTCCGCGACGGGGTGCCCGTCTCGCCGCCCATCATGCCCGGCTGGGACCGGTTCCCGGTGCGTGAGCTGCTCACCCGGGAGCACGGCTGCCCGGCGGTGGTCGACAACGACGTCAACATCATGGCCATCGGGGAACGGCACGGCGGGGTCGCCCACTCGATCGACGACTTCCTGTTCGTCAAGATCGGCACCGGAATCGGCTGCGGGATCTACCTGAGCGGCGAGGTCTACCGGGGCACCGACGGCTGCGCCGGCGACATCGGCCACATCCAGGTCGACGCGCACGGCGCGATCTGCTCCTGCGGGAACGTCGGCTGCCTGGAGGCGGTCTTCAGCGGGGCGGCCCTGGGCCGCGAGGCTGTCGCCGCCGCCCGGGCCGGCACCTCCCCGGCGCTCGCCGAACGGCTCGCGGCCCGGGGCGAGGTCACCGCCCGCGACGTCGCCGAGGGGGCGGTCGAGGGGGACGTCGCCTGCATCCAGCTGATCCGCGACGGCGGCCGGCGGGTCGGCCAGGTGTTGGCCGGACTGGTCAGCTTCACCAACCCCTCGATGATCGTGATCGGCGGCGGCCTGGCCCAGCTCGGCCACATCCTGCTCGCCGAGATCCGCAGCGTGGTCTACCGCCGGTCGCTGCCGCTGGCAACCGGCAACCTGCCGGTCGTCCTGTCCGAGCTGGGTCCGCGCGCCGGGGTCGCCGGGGCCGCGGTGCTGGCCAGCGACGTCACCTTCGGGGAGGCATCATGACCGGGACGGCCACCGGCGGGACGGCCCCGCTGGTCACCCCGCCCGCCGACACCGTCGCGGGCGAGGTGGTCCTGCGCCTCACCGACGTGGTGAAGACCTTCCCCGGCGTACGGGCGCTGGACGGGGTGCAGCTGGAGGTGCGGGCCGGCGAGGTGCACTGCCTGCTCGGGCAGAACGGCGCCGGCAAGTCCACCCTGATCAAGGTGCTCGCCGGGGTGCACCGACCGGACTCGGGGCACGTCGAGTGGCGCGGCCAGCCCGCCGCCTTCGCCGACCCGCAGGCCGCCATGCGCGCCGGGATCGCCACCATCTACCAGGAACTCGACCTGGTCGAGGACCTCTCGGTGGCGGAGAACGCCTTCCTCGGCCACGAGCCGCGCCGGCTCGGTTTCGTCCGGCGCGGGCAGATGGCCCGCCGGACCCGGGAGATCCTGGCCCGGCTCGGCCACGGCGAGATCCCGCCCGGCCGGATGGTCCGTGCCCTGCCGGCCGCCGGCAAGCAGGTGGTCAGCATGGCCCGGGCGCTCTCCCACGAGGCGCGACTGATCATCATGGACGAACCGAGCGCGGTGCTGGCCCACGACGAGGTGGGCAACCTGTTCCGGATCATCCGGGAGCTCACCGCGCAGGGCATCGCGGTCATCTACATCTCGCACCGGATGGAGGAGATCCGCGAGATCGGCGACCGGGTCACCGTACTCAAGGACGGCCGGACCACCGCGGCGAACCTGCCGGCCCGCGGCACCCCGACCCGTGACCTGGTCGCGAAGATGACCGGCCGCACCATCGAGTACGTCTTCCCGGACCGGCCGGCCGGGACCGGCGCCGGCGCGGAGCTGCTGCGGGTCGACGGGCTCGGCCGTGCCGGCGAGTTCGCCGACGTCTCCCTCACCGTGCGGGCCGGCGAGATCGTCGGCATCGCCGGCCTGGTCGGCTCCGGCCGTTCCGAGCTGCTGGAGACCATCTTCGGCGCCCGCCGCGCGGACACCGGCACCGTCCGCGTGGACGGCCGACCACTGCGCCCGGGCAGCGTCGGCGCGGCGGTGCGGGCCGGCATGGGGATGGCGCCCGAGGAGCGCAAGAGCCAGGCGCTGCTGCTGGGCGAGCCGATCCACCGCAACGTCACCCTCGCCACCTTCAGCCGGTACGCCCGCTTCGGGTTCACCGACGCGGGGCGGGAGCGCGGCGAGGCGGAACGGATCGCCGACCGCCTCCAGTTGCGCCCCCGGGACGTGCGCCGGCCGGTACGCACCCTCTCCGGCGGCAACCAGCAGAAGGTGGTGGTCGGGCGCTGGCTGCTCGGCGACACCCGGCTGCTGCTGCTCGACGAACCCACCCGCGGGGTGGACGTCGGCGCCCGGGCCGAGCTCTACCGGGTGATCCGCGACCTGGCCGCGCGGGGCGTCGGGGTGCTGCTGGTCTCCAGCGAGGTGCCCGAGGTGCTCGGCCTGGCCGACCGGGTGCTGGTCATGCGCGAGGGCCGGATGGTGCGCGAGGCGCCGGCCGGCGAACTGGACGAGAACACCGTGCTCGACCTCGTCATGGCGGGGTCCCTGATGGAAGGCACGCCGGCGTGAACGAGCGCAGTGAGCGGAGGAGGCGACGGCCAATGAGCGAGCGGAGTGAGCGAATCGGTCAGCTCAGGGCGGCCGAGCCTCGTGCCGCCGCCGAGCGGAGCGAGGTGACGGCATGAGCGAGGCGACCGCGACGCCGGAGAGCCGGGCGGAGCCGCCGGCGCAGTCCCCGCCGGTCGACCCGGCCGGGACGGCGGCGGCCAGCGGGGAGACCGCCGGGCCGGGCCGGCTGTCCTGGTGGCACGGGGACGGCGGCGAGGGTGCCCGGCGCAACCTCGGCCTGATCGCGGTGCTGGTGGTGCTGGTCGTCATCGGCGCCGCGACCCGCTCCGACCTCTACTCCGACCCGGACTGGGTGTGGAACAACACCCTGACCATCCTCAAGCTGGCCTCGGTGGTCGGCGTGGTGACCGTCGGGATGACCTTCGTGATCATCGGCGGTGGCATCGACCTCTCGGTCGGCGCGATCGTCGCGCTGGCCGGGGTCTGGTGCACCACGGTCGCCACCCAGAGCTACGGCGCCGGCGGCATGATCTTCAGCGCGCTGACCGTGGGCGTGGCGGTCGGGCTGGTCAACGGCCTGCTCGTCTCGTACGGGCGGCTGGTGCCGTTCATCGCCACGCTGGCGATGATGGTCGCCGCCCGCGGCCTGGCCGCCGAGATCTCCGACAAGCAGACCCAGGTCTCTAACAACATCTTCATCAACGACATCGCCAGCACCCAGGTACTCGGCATCCCGTTGCTGGTCTACATCCTGGCCGCCGTGGTGGCCGCGGGCTGGGTGCTGCTCAACCGGACCACCTTCGGCCGGCGTACGGTCGCCGTCGGCGGCAACCCGGAGGCGGCCCGGCTGGCCGGCATCAACGTCCGCCGGCACACCGTGCTGCTCTACGCGCTCTCCGGCCTCTGCTGCGGGATCGCCGCGATCATGCTGACCGCGCAGGCCAACTCCGCCCAGGCCGCCATGGCCAACCTGTACGAGCTGGACGCGATCGCCGCCGCCATCATCGGCGGGACGCTGCTCAGCGGTGGCCGGGGCACCATCGTCGGCTCCCTGCTCGGGGTGCTGATCTTCTCCACCATCACCAACCTCTTCGCCATCAACGGCCTCTCGACCGAGGCCCAGAACATGGTCAAGGGCGGCATCATCGTCGGCGCCGTCCTCGTCCAGCAGGTGCAGTTCCGCAGCCTCACCCAGTTCCTCAGCCGCAACCGGGCCACCACCGTCTGACCGCCCGCGGCGACGCGCCGCCCTCCCCACGACCCACCGCATCTCGGCGGCCACCTTCCGACGGTGGCCGGGATCCGCACACCCTTTTTCTCGCCCCACCACCGTCACTCTTGGAGGTCGTCATGACCCAGCACAGTCGGGACCTGTCCCGCCGCCGGTTGCTGTTCGGCGGGGCCGCCGTCGGCGCCGGCGTGCTCCTCTCCGGCTGCACCAGCAACGAGTCCGAGCCCACCGCCGCGCAGACCAAGGCGGCCGCGGCCGGCGGCAACGCCGAGCCGGGCAAGAAGGTGACCATCGGCTTCTCCGCCCCGGCCGCCGACCACGGCTGGATCGCCGCCATCACCAACAACGCCAAGGCACAGGCCCAGGCGTACTCCGACGTGGAGTTCAAGTCGGTCGAGGCCGGCGCGGACGCGGCGGCCCAGCGGGCGGCGCTGTCAACGCTGATCTCGCAGAAGCCCGACGTGATCGTGCTGCTGCCGCACGACGGCAAGGAGCTCAACGCCTTCGGCCTGGAGGCGATGAAGGCCGGCATCCCCGTGGTCAACCTGGACCGGGCCTTCCCCGACGCGCGCGCCTACCGGCTGCAGATCAAGGGCGACAACTACGGCATGGGGGTGGCCGCGGCCACCTACATCGTCGCGCAGCTCAAGGCCAAGGGCGTGAGCAACCCGGTCATCGGCGAGATCCCCGGCATCGACTCGCTGGAGCTGACCCAGGAACGCTCCAAGGGCTTCGCCGACACCCTCGCCGCGAACGGGCTGAGGGTGGCCAACCGGCGTCCGGCGGAGTTCACCGCCGACTCCGGCCAGCAGGCCGCCACCGGCCTCTTCCAGGCGCTGCCGAAGATCGACGCGCTCTGGAACCACGACGACGACCAGGGCATCGGTGTCCTCGCGGCGGTCAACCAGGCCAACCGCAAGGAGTTCTTCATGGTCGGCGGCGCCGGCTCGAAAAAGGCGATGGAGGACATCCAGGCCGACAACTCGGTGCTCAAGGCCACCGTCACCTACAGCCCGTCGATGGCCTCCTCGGCCATCTCCCTGGCTCGCCTGATCGGCCAGGGCAAGGGCATGTCCGACCTGGTGGAACTCCAGGTGCCCAAGGAGATCGTGCTCGCCTCCGAGACGATCACCAAGGAGAACGCGGGCGACTACCTCAAGCTCGGGTTCTGATACACGGGGGGAGACCCACCTTGTCCACACAGCACAGCGAACTGCGGGTCGGCATGGTCGGCTACGAGTTCATGGGCGCCGCGCACTCACAGGCGTGGCGCACCGTGAACCGGGTGTTCGAGCTGCCGGCGCGGGTCCGGATGGCGACGATCTGCGGCCGGGACGCCGGGAAGGTCGCCAGCGCGGCCGACCGGCTCGGCTGGGACGCGTACACCACCGACTGGCGGGACCTGGTCGCGTCGGACGACATCGACGTGGTCGACATCTGCACACCGGGAGACAGCCACGCCCAGATCGCGCTCGCCGCGCTCGCCGCCGGCAAGCACGTCATCTGCGAGAAGCCGCTGGCCAACACGGTGGCCGAGGCCCGGGAGATGACCGCCGTCGCGGCCACCGCCCGGGCGGCGGGGGTACGGTCCATGTGCGGGTTCAACTACCGCCGGGTGCCCGCGGTCGCCCTGATGCGGCAGTTCGTCGCCGAGGGCCGGCTCGGAGTGCTGCGGCACGTGCGGGCGGCGTACCTCCAGGACTGGATCGTCGACCCGCAGTTCCCGCTGGTGTGGCGGTTGCAGAGGGACAGGGCGGGCTCCGGCGCGCTCGGTGACATCGGCGCGCACATCATCGACCTGACCCAGTACGTCACGGGCCAGCGGATCACCGGGGTCAGCGCGGTGACCGAGACGTTCGTCAGGGAACGGCCGTTGCCGGGCGGGTCGAGCGGCCTGGCCGCGCAGGCCGACGGCGACGGCCGGGCGACCGGCACGGTCACCGTCGACGACGCGGCGGTCTTCGTCGCCCGCCTGGACGACGGGGCGCTGGCCACGTACGAGGCGAGCCGGTTCGCCACCGGCCGCAAGAACGCCCTCCGGGTGGAGATCAACGGCTCCCTCGGGACCGTCGCCTTCGACCTGGAACGCCTCAACGAGCTGGAGTTCTACGACGCCAGCCGGCCCACGGTCGAGCAGGGCTTCAGCCGCATCCTGGTGACCGAGGGCGAGCATCCGTACCTGTCGGCCTGGTGGCCGCCGGGGCACATCATCGGATACGAGCACTCCTTCACCCACCAGATGCGCGACTTCGTCGAGGCGGTCGCGACCGGCGTCGATCCGACGCCCTCCTTCACCGACGCGTTGCAGGTCCAGCTCGTGCTGGACGCGGTGACCCGGTCGGCGGAGCTGGGCTCCCGGTGGACGGAGGTGGAGCCCGCGCTTACCGCGCTTGCCGTCTGACCAGGCCACCTCCGGCCGCCGATCGGCGAGGACCCGGCCGCGGTTGCGCCCCGCGGTCGGGACGGGATCGGCACCGGAGGGCGTGCGGCCCGGCCACCACGGCCGGTGGCGCACGCGTACGACGGTCGTCCGGTGCGGCCGGACCGGGATTCCCCGGCCGCACCGGAGGACCGCCACCACCGTCCCGGCGGCCCGGGGATGCCCGGCCGTCACCGGCCCGGGTCCGGGCCGCCACCACGAGACGTCCGGTCGCGGGGCGCGCCGCCGCCCGTCGGTCGGATACGGGGGAGGCAGGGCCGAGACGCCGACGGCCCTGCCTGCCAGCCCCGTCCGCACGCCGTGCGGGGGTACCGGGCTCGTCGTCGCGCCGCCGACGTCGTCGCCGCAGCCCGGTGCCGCCCCGGACGTCCGGGCGGACGGGGCCCCCGGCGGAACGTATCTTTCCGGCGAAACATTTGATATTGATATAAGTAGATGCTAGGCGGTTCCTCCGGACGGAAGGAGCACCATGCGTACGGGTGTCTGGCTGGTGGGGGCGCGCGGTTCGGTCGCGACCACCGGCATCATCGGCGGTCTCGCCCTGCGGGCCGGGCTCACCGCACCGACCGGCTGCGTCACCGAGCTGCCCGCACTGCGCGGCCCGGCCCTGCCCGGCTTCGCCGACCTGGTCTTCGGCGGCCACGACCTGGCCACCACCCCGCTGACCAAACGGGCCGAGACGCTGGCCGCCGCCGGGGTGCTGCCCGGGCGGCTGGCCGCCGCGGTCGCCGGGGACCTGGCCGCCGTGGAGGAGGACCTGCGCCCCGCCCCCACCGGCGGCAGCCAGGCGGACCGGGCCGCCACGATCGTCGCCGACCTCACCGCGTTCCGCCGGCGGCACCGGCTGGACCGGGTGGTGGTGGTCTACGTCGCGGCCACCGAGCCGGCCGCCCGCCCGCACCCCGGGCACGCCGATCCGGCCGCCCTGCGCGCCGCGCTCGCCGGGCCCGACGAGGTGCTGCCGCCCAGCTCGCTCTACGCGTACGCGGCCGTCGAGGCGGGCTGCCCGTACGTCGACTTCACGCCGTCCACCGGGCTGCGGCTGCCGGCGCTGGCCGAGCTGGCCGTCGCGCGTGGCCTGCCGTACGCCGGGCACGACGGCAAGACCGGCGAAACCCTGGTCAAGTCGGTGCTCGCGCCGATGTTCGCGATGCGCCACCTGGCCGTGCGCTCCTGGTCCGGGGTCAACCTGCTCGGCGGCGGCGACGGCGCCACCCTCGCCGACCCGGCCGCCAACGCCGCGAAGGTGGACAGCAAGCAGCGGGTCCTCGGCGAGACCCTCGGCTACCAGCCGCAGGGCGGCACCCGGATCGAGTACGTCGAGGAGCTGGGCGACTTCAAGACCGCCTGGGATCTGATCACCTTCGCGGGGTTCCTCGGCACCGGCATGCGGATGGAGTTCACCTGGCACGGCTGCGACTCCGCGCTCGCCGCGCCGCTCGTGCTTGACCTGGCCCGGCTGACCGCCGCCGCGCACGCCGCCGGCCGGGTCGGCCCCCTGACCGAGCTGGCGTTCTTCTTCAAGGACCCGCTCGGCTCGCCCACCCACTCGCTCGGCGAGCAGTGGCAGCGGCTGGTCGAGTTCACCGGGCGGCTGCACGCCGGGGATGCCGCGTGAGCGAGCGAACCGTTCGGTTCAGTGCGTGGAAGCCTCGCGTCGACGCCGACCGAAGGGAGGTGTCGGCGTGAGCGAGCGGAGCGAGCGAACCGTTCGGTTCAGTGCGTGGAAGCCTCGCGCCGACGCCGACCGAAGGGAGGTGTCGGCGTGAGCGACCTTGCCGCCCTCGTCGAGCTGGTCCGGGCGCCGGCCGCGCTCTCCGTACCGGGGGACGTGGTCGCCGGCGCCGCCGCGGCCGGGGCGCTCGGCCCGCGTACCGCCGGCCTGGCCGGCGCGTCGGTGCTGCTGTACTGGGCCGGGATGGCCGCCAACGACTGGGCCGACCGCCGCCTGGACGCCGTCGAACGCCCCGAGCGGCCGATTCCCAGCGGCCGGGTCACGCCCGGTGCCGCGGTCGGTCTCGCCGCCGGCCTCACCGCCGCCGGGCTGGGCCTGGCCGCCGTCGCGGGCGGCCGGCGGGCCGCCGCCGTCGCGGTCCCGCTCGCCGCGACGATCTGGGGGTACGACCTGGTGGCGAAGAACACCGCCGCCGGCCCGGCCGTGATGGCCGCCTGCCGGGGGCTGGACGTGCTGCTCGGCGCGACCGGCGGGCGGGCGGCCCGGGCGCTGCCGGCGGCGCTCACCGTCGCCGCGCACACCTGGACGGTCACCGCGCTCTCCCGCCGCGAGGTGGCCGGCGCGGACAGCGCGCTGCCGTTGCGCACTCTCGCCGGCACCGCCCTGGTCGCGGTCGCCGCCGCCCGCCGGTCCCCGGCCCCCGCCACCCGCCAATCCACGGCCCCCGCCGCCGCGCCCGGCCGCCGATCCGGTCGCCCGGGAGCACCGGGCGGGCGGCGGGCCGCGGTTCGGCTACGGGACCAACGGCTTCGCCAACCACCGGCTGGACGACGCCCTCGCGGTCCTCGCCGAGCTGGGCTACCAGGGCGTCGCGCTGACCCTCGACCACGACCACCTCGACCCGTTCACGCCCGGGCTGGCCCGCCGGGTCGACGAGGTGGCCCGCCGGCTGGACGCGCTCGGCCTCGCCGTGGTCGTCGAGACTGGCGCCCGGTACCTGCTCGACCCGTGGCACAAGCACGCGCCGACGCTGCTGCACGACGAGCCGGCCCGACGCATCGACTTCCTGACCCGGGCGGTCCGGATCGGCGCCGACCTCGGTGCCGAGGCGGTCTCCTGCTGGGCCGGCGTACGCCCCGACGCCGTACCGCCGGCGGTCGCCTGGGACCGGCTGGTCGCCGGCTGCGCGACGGTGCTCGACGCCGCCGACCGGGCCGGGGTGACCCTCGGCTTCGAGCCGGAGCCGGGGATGCTGGTCGAGGACATCGCCGGCTGGTGGCGGCTGCGCCACGCCCTCGGTGACCCGGAGCGGTTCGGCATCACCCTCGACATCGGACACTGCCGCTGCCTGGAGCCCCGCCCGGTGCCGGAGTGCGTCCACGAGGTCGCCGCGCACCTGGTCAACGTGCAGATCGACGACATGCGCCGGGGCGTGCACGAACACCTGGAGTTCGGCACCGGCGAGATCGACTTCCCGCCGGTGCTGCGCGCCCTCGCCGACGCCGGCTACCGGGGACTGGTGGCGGTGGAACTGCCCCGGCACTCGCACGCCGCGCCCACCGTCGCCGCCCGGTCCCTCGACTTCCTGCGCGCCGCCGCCGAGGTGGCCCGGACGACCCCGGCCGCCCCGACCGCCGCCCCGGACTCGATGACCGAGGTGGCCTAGACACCGACCGAGCAGTATCAGGGGAGGAGAGGCGGATGACACCGGATCGACTGCGGGCCGCGCTGGAGGGCGTACCCGATCCCGACTGGCTGGCGGCGGCGCTGCGCCGCGTCGCGGTCGAACCCGCGACGATCACGCGGTTCTTCCCGGCCGCCGGCCGGCGCTGTGGCCGAGGCGAACTGGCCGGCGCGCCCGGCTGGACCGCCGACGAGGCCGCCCGCGCGTTGCTGCTCACCGCGCTGCCCGCCGACCACGCCGCGCACGCCGGGGCGTTGTACCGGGACGGCGACGCGGCGGAGAAGCGGGCGGTGCTCAAGGCGTTGCCGCTGTTGCCTGTCGGGACGGCCGGGGTGCCGTTGTTGCAGGACGCGATCCGCACCAACGACACCCGGCTGGTCGCCGCCGCACTCGGCCCGTACGCCCGGCACCTGGACCCGGCGTCCTGGCGGCAGGCGGTGCTCAAGTGCGTGTTCAGCGGCGTGCCGCTGGCCGCCGTGGCCGACCTGGACCGCCGCGCCGACGGGGAACTGGCCGCGATGCTCGCCGCGCTCGCCGCGGAGCGGCACGCCGCCGGCCGGGAACTGCCCGCCGACGCCACCGATTTGCTCGACCGGCTCACCATCAGGGAGGCGTGAATGCGTATCTTCGACCCGCACATCCACATGACGTCGCGGACCACCGACGACTACGAGCGGATGGCCGCCGCCGGGGTCCGCGCGGTGGTGGAGCCGGCGTTCTGGCTGGGGCAGCCCCGCACCAGCGCCGCCTCCTTCGCCGACTACTTCGACTCGTTGATCGGCTGGGAGCCGTTCCGGGCCGGGCAGTTCGGCGTCCGGCACCACGCCACCGTGGCGCTCAACCCGAAGGAGGCCAACGACCCGCGCTGCCGGCCCGTGCTCGACCTGCTCCCGCGCTACCTGGAGAAGGACGCCGTGGTGGCGGTCGGGGAGATCGGGTACGACTCGATGACCCCGCAGGAGGACGAGGCGTTCGCCGCCCAACTCGCCCTGGCCGTGGCGCACGACCTGCCGGCGCTGGTGCACACCCCGCACCGGGACAAGGCCCGGGGCGTCGAGCGCAGCCTCGCCGTGGTGGCCGAGTCCGGCATCGACCCCGGCCGGGTGGTGGTCGACCACCTCAACGAGGTCACCGTGAAGCTGGTCCGGGACAGCGACTGCTGGCTGGGCTTCTCCATCTACCCGGACACCAAGATGTCCCCGCCGCGGATGGTGGAGCTGCTGCGGGCGTACGGGACCGAACGGGTGCTGGTCAACTCCGCCGCCGACTGGGGGCGCTCGGACCCGCTGCTCACCCGGGCCACCGGCGAGGCGATGCTGCTGGCGGGGTTCAGCGACGACGACGTCGACCGGGTGCTCTGGCGCAACCCGGTGGAGTTCTACGGGCAGTCCGGCCGGCTCGACCTGACCGACCTGGACGGGCCGTCCGCCGGCACCTTCGCCGGCAACTCGATCCTGCGCGGCGGCGACTGATGCGCCTGCGGCACTCCGACGGCAGCACCGTCCACCTCGGCTACTGCACCAATGTGCACCCCGCCGAGGACCTCGCCGGCATCCTCGCCCAACTGGACACCCATGCCGAGCCGGTGCGCGAGGCGCTCGGCGCCGACCTGCTCGGGCTCGGCCTGTGGCTGGCCGCGCCGGTCGCCGCCGAGCTGGCCGCCGATCCGGCCGCCCGCCGCCGGCTGCGGGCCGAGCTGACCCGCCGCGGGCTGGAGGTGGTCACCCTCAACGGCTTCCCGTACGCGGCCTTCCAGGCCCCGGTGGTCAAGGGCGCGGTCTACCGTCCGGACTGGACCACCGACGACCGGCTGCGCTACACCCTCGACCTGGCCCGGGTGCTGGCCGACCTGCTCCCCGACGACGCGGCCCGCGGCTCGGTCTCCACCCTGCCGCTGGCCTGGCGGCATCCCTGGGACGCCGCCCGCGCCGACGCCGCCCGCCGTCGGCTGGACGACCTCGCGGCCGGGCTCGCCGCCGTCGAGCGGGACACCGGCCGCCCGGTGCGGGTCGGCTTCGAACCGGAGCCGGGCTGCGTGGTGGAGCGCACCGGGCAGGCGGTCACGGCGCTGGCCGGCGTGGACACCGACCGGCTCGGCGTCTGCCTGGACCTGGCGCACCTCGCCTGCGCCTGGGAGGAGCCGGCCGAGGCGCTGGCCCGGCTGTCCGCCGCCGGGCTGCCGGTGGTCAAGGTGCAGGTCTCCGCCGCTCTGGAGGCCGCCCACCCGGAGACCTCCACCGACGCGCTGGCGCGCTGGGTGGAGCCCCGCTTCCTGCACCAGACCCGGGCCGCCGCCGGCGCCCACGCCGCCGACCCGGCCGACCCGGCGTACGCCGCCGACGACCTGGACGGCGCGTTGGCCGGGCGGCCGCCGGGGCCGTGGCGGGTGCATTACCACGTGCCGCTGCACGCCCCGCCCGAGGCACCGCTGACCTCGACCCTGCCGGTGCTGCGCGGCGCGTTGGCCGGGCTGTTCGCCGGCCCCGCCGCCGGCTGCGACCACCTCGACGTCGAGACGTACACGTGGGGGGTGCTGCCGGCCGCGCGGCGGCCGCGCACCGATGCCGAGTTGGCCGCGGGGATCGCCGCCGAGCTCGCCTTCACCCGCGACGAGCTGGTCGCGCTCGGCCTGACGCCGGCCGGCCGTCCCGTCCCGACCACCCTGGGGGTACGACCATGAGCGAGCGTCAGCGAGCGAACCATCGACACAGCGCTGGGGTGCCTCGTGCCGGTGCTGAGCGAAGCGAGGTGCCGGCATGAGCAAGCGACTGGTGGTACTGGACGTGGTCGGGTTGACCCCGCGGCTGCTGGCGCACATGCCCCGGTTGCGGGCGGTCGCCGAGGAGGGGTTCGTCACCGGTCTGGGCACGGTGCTGCCGGCGGTGACCTGCTCGGTGCAGGCGACCCTGTTGACCGGGGAGCCGCCCTCCGGGCACGGGATCGTGGGCAACGGCTGGTACTTCCGGGACCTCGGCGAGGTGCTGCTGTGGCGGCAGCACCACGCGCTGGTCGGCGGGGAGAAGCTCTGGCAGGCCGCCCGCCGGGTCGAGCCCGACTGGACGGTGGCCAACGTCTGCTGGTGGTACGCGATGGGCGCGGACGTGAACTGGACGGTGACCCCGCGGCCGGTCTACCACGCCGACGGGCGCAAGGACCCGGACTGCTGGACGGACCCGCCGGAGCTGCACGACACGCTCACCGACGCGTTGGGCACCTTTCCGCTGTTCACCTACTGGGGGCCGGGCGCCGGGCTGCCCTCCTCGGCGTGGATCTGCCGGGCCGCCGAGCGGATCCTCGCCGACCACGCCCCGGACCTGACCCTGGTCTACGTCCCGCACCTGGACTACGACCTGCAGCGCTTCGGCCCGTCCTCGCCCCGGGCCGCCGCCGCGGCGGCGGAGCTGGACGCGGTGCTCGGCCCGCTGCTGGACGCCGCCCGGGCCGCCGACGCCACCGTGGTGGCGCTGTCGGAGTACGGCATCACCGACGTCTCCCGGCCGGTGGACGTCAACCGGCTGCTGCGCGCCGAGGGGCTGCTGCGGGTCTACACCCAGGCCGGGATGGAGTACCTGGACCCGTGGACGTCGCGTGCCTTCGCCGTGGCCGACCACCAGGTGGCCCACGTCTACGTCCGGGACCCGGCCGACGGGCCGGCGGTGGCGAAACTCTGCGCCGGCCTGCCCGGGGTGGCCGAGGTGCTGGACGCCGAGGGGAAGGCGGCGGCCGGACTGGACCATCCGCGCGCCGGCGACCTGGTGCTGGTGGCCGAGCCGGACGCCTGGTTCACCTACTACTACTGGCTCGACGACGCCCGCGCCCCCGACTTCGCCCGCCTGGTGGAGATCCACCGCAAGCCGGGTTACGACCCGGCGGAGCTGTTCTTCGACCCGGCCGCGCCGGGGGCGGCGAAGCGCCGCGCGGCGGTCGCGTTGGCCCGCAAGAAGCTCGGCATGCGCTACCTGATGAGCGTGGTCGGCCTCGACGCCGGGGCGCGGGCGGTCCGGGGCTCGCACGGCCGGCTCCCCGCCGACCCGGCGGACGCCCCGCTGCTGCTCTGCTCCGACCCGACCGCCGCCCGGGACCGGCTGGCGGCCACCGAGGTGAAGGGCCTGCTGCTGGAACTGGCCGGACTGGCCCCGCCGGCGTCCCCCGGGCCGGCCGGTGGGCCCGGGGAGGGGCGGTGACCATCACCGCCGCCCCGGCCGACACCAGCGGGCTGCGGGCGCGCTTCGACGCCGAGCTGGTGGCCTTCCTGGACCGGCAGGGGCCGGACTGGCCGGACGGCGCGCCGCGCGGCATCTTCGCCGCCCTGCACCGGTTCGTGCTGGCCGGCGGGAAGCGGCTGCGCCCGCTGTTCTGCTACTGGGGCTGGCGCGGCGCCGGGGGCGGGGACGACCGGCCGATCGTGGTCGCCGCGGCGGCGCTGGAGCTGTTCCACGCGTTCGCGCTGATCCACGACGACATCGTCGACGGCAGCGACCGCCGCCGGGGCGCGCCGTCGGTGCACCGGCTCTTCGCCGACCTGCACACCCGGTCCGCCTGGCGCGGCGACCCCGAGGCGTACGGGCGGAACACCGCGCTGCTCTGCGGCGACCTCTGCGCCGCCTGGGCGGACCAGATGTTCCACGAGTGCGGGCTGAGCACCGCGCAGGTCTGCCAGGGGTACGCGGTCTTCGCCCGGATGCGTACCGAGGTGATCGCGGGGGAGTACCTGGACCTGGTCTCCGGCGTCGGCGACGGCTCGGTGGCCAGCGCGCTCACCGTGATCCGGATGAAGGCCGCCCGGTACACGGTCACCCGCCCGTTGCAGATCGGCGCGGCGCTGGCCGGCGCCGGGCCGGAGCTGGTCGCCGCGCTCACCGAGTTCGGCGACCCGCTCGGCGACGCGTTCCAGCTCCGCGACGACGTGCTCGGCGTCTTCGGTGATCCGGCGGTGACCGGCAAGTCCGTCCTGGACGATCTGCGCGAGGGCAAGCCGACGGTGATGATGGCGCTGGCCCGGGACGCCGCCGACCGGGCGCAGAGCGCCCGGCTGCGCGACCTGTTCGGCAATCCCGCGCTGGACGCGGACGGGGCGGCCGAGCTTCGCGCGATCATCGAGGCGACCGGGGCCCGGGAGCAGATCGAGCGGCTGATCCGGGTCCGCGCGGACGCCGCCCGGGCCGCGTTGGACCGGCTGCCCCTGGCGGAGCGGGCGCTGGCGGCGCTGGCCGAGCTGGCCGACCAGGCGGTGCGCCGCCGGAGCTGATGCCGCCGGACGGCGCGCCGGTGTGCACCACGGGCGCGCCGGGCGACCTTCCCGCGCCCAGCACACTTTCAGCCAACTGAGCAGAAGTTCGCGTCCGCGGGGCGGAAGGTGTGGACAGATACATTTACAGGTCTTAATGTTCGTGGCGTCACGAACCTGTTTCGTCGAGGTGAACCGGCGGCGCGGTAACCCATCGACTGGTGATCCCCCGGCCTCCCCCGGTCCCCACCCCGGCCGGTGGTCACGGCCGGCCCGGCGCCGCCCGGACGGCCCTGCCGTATCCCCGCAACCGGCATCCTGGCCCGGCGCGACGGCGCGCGCCCCGCCCTGGCAGTCACACGTCAGGAAGGGACAGCAGCATGTCCATGAAGGACGTACCCACCCACCGCTTCCCACGATGGTCCTCCGCCGCCTCCGCCCTGCTCCTGGTGGCTGCCGTCGGCACGGTCGGCCTCACGGTCGGCCCGACCGCCCTCGGCGGCCCGGCTCCGGCCGCCGCCCACGTCATCACCGCCTCCGACTTCCAGCAGGTAGAGCTGGCCCGCGGCGTCGCCGAGACGGGCGAGCCGATGTCCCTGGCCGTGCTACCGGACCGCTCGGTCCTGCACACCGCACGCAACGGCACCCTGCGGCGCACCGACGCCAACGGCACCACCTCCGTGATCGGCACCCTGTCGGTCTACACCCACGACGAGGAGGGGTTGCAGGGCGTCGGCGTCGACCCGAACTTCGCCAGCAACCGGCACATCTACCTCTACTACGCCCCGCCGCTGTCCACCCCCGCCGGCGACGCGCCGGCCACCGGCAGCGACTTCTCCGCCTGGCAGGGCGTCAACCGGCTGTCCCGGTTCACCCTCAACGCCGACTACACCCTCAACCAGGGCAGCAGGGTCGACGTGCTCGACGTGCCCGCCGACCGTGGACTGTGCTGCCACGTCGGCGGCGACATCGACTTCGACGCCGCCGGCAACCTCTACCTGTCCACCGGCGACGACACCAACCCGTTCGACTCCGCCGGCTACGCACCCATCGACGAGCGGACCAACCGCAACCCCGGGTACGACGCGCAGCGCAGCGCCGGCAACACCAACGACCTGCGCGGCAAGATCCTGCGGATCAAGGTGAACGCCGACGGGTCGTACGCCGTCCCGTCCGGCAACCTCTTCCCCGTCGGCACCGCCAGGACCCGGCCCGAGATCTACGCGATGGGCTTCCGCAACCCGTTCCGGATGAGCGTCGACAAGGTCACCGGCATCGTCTACGTCGGCGACTACGGCCCCGACGCCGGCTCCACCTCGGCCACCCGGGGCCCCGCCGGCCAGGTCGAGTTCGACCGGGTCACCGCGCCGGGCAACTACGGCTGGCCGTACTGCACCGGCACCAACACCAGCACCGAGACCTACAACGAGTGGGACTTCGCCACCGGCACCGGTGGCGCCAAGTACAACTGCACCGGCGGCCCCACCAACAACTCGTTCCGCAACACCGGCCTGACCACGCTGCCCGCGGCGAAGCCGGCCTGGATCCGGTACGGCGGCGACGCCGGCAGCCCGCCTGAGTTCGGCGGCGGCTCCGAGTCCCCGATGGGTGGACCGGTCTACCGCTACAACGCCTCCTCGACCTCGACAGTGAAGTTCCCGCAGTCCTTCGACGGGCAGTTCTTCGCCACCGAGTTCGGCCGCGGCTGGATCAAGCCGATCCACGTCAACGCCGACGGCTCGCCGGGCACCATCGACAGCTTCCCGTGGACCGGCAAGCAGGTGATGGACTCCGCCTTCGGCCCGGACGGCGCCTACTACGTGCTCGACTACGGCACCGGCTACTTCAACGGCGACGCCAACTCGGCGCTCTACCGCTTCGACCACGTCGGCGGCGGCAACCGGGCGCCGACGGCGAAGGCGACCGCCGACCGGACCTCCGGCGCGGCCCCGTTGACCGTCAACTTCTCCTCGGCCGGTTCGTCGGACCCGGAGGGAGGGGCGCTGACGTACTCGTGGAACTTCGGCGACGGCACCAGCTCCACGGCCGCCAACCCGTCGAAGACGTACACCGCCAACGGGACGTACACCGCCACGCTGACGGTGCGGGACCCGCAGAACGCCACCGGCAGCGCCAGCGTGGTGATCAGCGTAGGCAACACCGCCCCCACGGTGGTCGTCAACAACCCCGGCAACGGCAAGCTCTTCTCCTACGGCGACACGGTGCCGTTCAGCATCACCGTCACCGATCCGGAGGACGGCACGATCGACTGCGCCAAGGTCAAGATGACCTACGTGCTCGGCCACGACCAGCACGGCCACCAGATCACCTCGAAGACCGGCTGCTCCGGCTCGATCGCCATCCCGGTCGACGGCGAGCACGACGACGCGGCGAACATCTTCGCCATCTTCGACGCCGAGTACACCGATGCCGGCGGGCTGACCACGCACACCCAGCACACCCTCCAGCCCCGGCACCGGCAGGCCGAGCACTTCAAGACCTCGTCCGGCATCAACACCTTCGACAAGGCGGCCGCCGAGGGCGGCAAGACCGTCGGCGACATCAACAACGGGGACTGGGTCGCCTTCCAGCCGTACCAGCTGGGCGACGTGACCTCGTTCAGCGCCCGGGTCTCCTCGGCCGGCGCGGGCGGCACCCTCCAGGTTCGGGCCGGATCGGCCACCGGCACGGTGCTCGGCTCCGCCACGGTGCCGGTCACCGGGGCGTGGGACTCCTTCACCACGGTCACCGGCGCGATCTCCGGGGCGCCGTCGGGCACCACGACGCTCTACCTGACCTTCGCCGGGCCGGGCACCGGGGCGCTCTACGACGTCGACTCGTTCACCTTCACCACGGGCGCGACGGTGCGCACCGGGCCGATCAAGGGCCTGGCCGGCAAGTGCCTGGACGTGCGGAACGCGGCCACCGCCGATGGCACCCAGATCCAGCTCTACACCTGCAACGGCGGCGCGGCGCAGACCTGGACGGTGACGCCGAACTCGACGGTGAAGGCGTTGGGCAAGTGCCTGGACGTGTCCGGCGGTGGTTCGGCGGACGGTACGAAGATCCAGCTGTGGACGTGTAACGGGACCGGTGCGCAGAACTGGTCCGCCCAGGGTGACGGGACGGTGCGGAACCCGCAGTCGGGCAAGTGCCTGGATGTGTCCGGCAACAACTCCGCCGACGGCACCCCGGTGCACCTGTGGACCTGCACCGGCGCCGCCAACCAGAAATGGACCCTGCCGTAACCGAGTGCACGCGCGGGGGCCCCGTCGGCCCGCCGGCCCGCCCGGGGCCCCCGCCCACCCGATAGGAGAGCGACATGCGCAGACTCCTGCGTCCCGTCCTCGGCGCGGCCACCGCCGTCCTCGCCGCCATCGCCTGCACCGCTCCCGCCATCCCGGCGTCCGCCGCCGACGCCCCGTACGACGTGCTGGTCTTCTCCCGGACCGCCGGGTTCCGGCACGACTCCATCGCCGCCGGCACCCAGGCCATCCGGGACCTCGGGGCGGCCAACAGCTTCACCGTCACCGCCACCGAGGACGCCGCCACGTTCACCACCGCCAACCTGGCCCGGTACGAGGCGGTCGTCTTCCTCAACACCACCGGCGACGTGCTCGACGCCGGCCAGCAGACCGCCTTCGAGTCGTACATCGGCTCCGGCGGCGGGTTCGTCGGCGTGCACGCCGCCGCCGACACCGAGTACGGCTGGTCGTTCTACGGCAACCTGGTCGGGGCGTACTTCGCCTCGCACCCGGCCATCCAGCAGGCCAACGTCAAGGTGGAGAACCGGGCGCACCCGGCCAGCGCGCACCTGCCACAGACCTGGACCCGCACCGACGAGTGGTACAACTACCAGACCAACGCCCGCTCCACCGCCCGGGTGCTGGCCACCCTGGACGAGTCGTCGTACTCGGGTGGCGGGATGGGCGTCGACCACCCGCACTCCTGGTGCAAGACCTACAGCGGCGGGCGGGCGTTCTACACCGGCGGCGGGCACACCCAGGCGTCGTACGCCGAACCGGCGTTCCGGGCCCACCTGCTCGGCGGCATCCGCTACGCGGCCGGCCGGGCCAAGGCCGACTGCCGGCCGGAGACCGGCTACACCGCCCTCTACAACGGCTCCACCACCGGCTGGTCGCAGGCCGGGCCGGGCAGCTTCACCAACTCCGACGCCACGCTGACCTCGGTCGGCGGGATGGGCCTGTACTGGTACAGCGCCAAGCAGTTCACCAACTACTCCCTCAAGCTGGACTGGAAGCTGGCCGGGGACGACAACTCCGGGGTGTTCGTCGGCTTCCCGCCGTCGAGCGACCCGTGGTCGGCGGTGAACAACGGCTACGAGGTGCAGATCGACGCCACCGACGCGACCGACCGCACCACCGGCGCGGTCTACACCTTCAAGTCCGCCGACATCGCCGCCCGCGACGCGGCACTCAACCCGCCTGGGGAGTGGAACACCTACGAGCTGCTGGTCGAGGGCGAGCGGCTACAGGTCTTCCTCAACGGCGTGAAGATCAACGACTTCACCAACACCGACCCGGCCCGCTCGCTCGCCGGCCACATCGGCATCCAGAACCACGGCACCGGCGACGACGCCTCGTTCCGCAACATCCGGATCAAGGAGCTGGGCTCCACCCCGGGCGGGAACACCACCATCCAGGCCGAGGCGTTCAGCTCGGCCAGCGGGGTCACCCCGTTCACCAAGGCCGGGGCGAACGGCGGGCAGACCCTCGGCTACATCGACCCGGGCGACTGGTCGGCGTACAACGGGGTGGACCTGACCGGCGTGACGTCGTTCAAGGCGCGGGTCGTCTCCGGCGGGCCCGGCGGCACGATCCAGGTCCGCACCGGCTCCACCACCGGCACCGTCCTCGGCTCGGTCGCGGTGCCCAACACCGGCAGCTGGACGACGTACGCCGACGTCGTCACCGCCCTGACCGGGGTGCCGTCCGGCACCCAGACCCTGTACCTGACCTACACCGGCACCGGCACCGGCCTCTTCGACGTCGACGACTTCACCCTGGTCCGGGGTGGTGGCGGCACCGGTGGCACCGGGCCGATCAAGGGCCTGGCCGGCAAGTGCCTGGACGTGCGGAACGCGGCCACCGCCGATGGCACCCAGATCCAGCTCTACACCTGCAACGGCGGCGCGGCGCAGACCTGGACGGTGACGCCGAACTCGACGGTGAAGGCGTTGGGCAAGTGCCTGGACGTGTCCGGCGGTGGTTCGGCGGACGGTACGAAGATCCAGCTGTGGACGTGTAACGGGACCGGTGCGCAGAACTGGTCCGCCCAGGGTGACGGGACGGTGCGAAATCCGCAGTCGGGCAAGTGCCTGGATGTGTCCGGCAACAACTCCGCCGACGGCACCCCGGTGCACCTGTGGACCTGCACCGGCGCCGCCAACCAGAAATGGACCCTGCCCTGACCCGCTGACCCGCTGACCGGCGGGCCCGCTGACCGGCGGGTCCGGTCGGCGCGACACCGCCGGGGTGCGTCCGCGCCCCGGCGGCGTCGCGCCCGCCCCGGTGCGCCGACGTCGGCTCGGCGCCGGCCCCGTCCGGGCGCCGGCGACACCCGCCGCGACCACCGGACGCGCCCGGTCCGGGGCCGGGTGGCTGCCGTACCTTGACCGCATGGGACGCCTCGCGGAGTGGCACCGGGTCGCGCGGACGCACCCGGCGGTCACCGACGCGCTGCTGGCCGCCGCGCTCTTCGTGGCCAGCCTGCTGCCGGTGAACCCGCCCGGCGGGCCGCCCCGGGCGCCGCTCACCCTCGCCGCGGTGCTGCTCGTCGCGCTCGGCTGCGGGGCGCTGGCGGTGCGTCGCCGTCACCCGCTGCCGGTGCTCGCCCTGACCACCGCCACCGTGGTGCTCGCGCAGCTCACCGGCCTGGCCCGGGGGCCCTTCGTGTTCACGATGGCGATCGCCGCGTACACCGTCGCCACCCGCACCGACCGGCGGACCGCCGCCGTGGCCGGCGCGGTCGGCGCCCTCGCGGTCGGCGTGGCGACGATCGCCACGCTGGGCCTGGCCCGGCTCGACCCGGCGGCGGAGGTGCTGCTGCTCTGGTTCGGCGTCGCGGTGGCCTTCGGCGACGCGGTGCGCAGCCGGCGGGCGTACACGGCGGTGCTGGCGGAGCGGGCCCGGCACGCCGAGCAGACCCGCGAGGAGGAGGCGCTGCGCAGGGTCGCCGCGGAGCCCGTCGGGCCCACCGGGCCGACCCCCAGCCTGAACCGGCTGGACGCCCTGGTCGAGGGGTTCAGCACCGGCCAGCCGGTGCGCTGGACCGTCGCCGGCCAGCCCCGCCCGCTGCCCACCGCGGTGGACGTCGCGGCGTACCGGATCATCCAGGAGTCGCTCGCCAACGCCCACCGGCACGCGCCGGGCGCGGCGGTCGCGGTCCGCCTGCGTTACGACCCCCACGGCGTCACGATCGAGGTACGCGACTCCGGCGCCGCCGCCCCGCCCGCGCCGCCCCCGAGCGCCGGGCTGGGCCTGCTCGGGATGCGGGAGCGGGCCGAGGCGGTCGGCGGCGCCTTCACCGCCGGCCCGCTGCCGGACGGGGGCTGGTCGGTCCGCGCCGAACTGCCCGCCGTCGAGGAGGACGCCGAGTGAGCGTGCTGCCGCCGCGTCGTTCGCGGTAGCCGGGTGGAGGACCTACCGCGATCGCCGTACCCGCGACGCCGGAGCGCCGGCCGGCACGGGCCGGGGTCACGTGTGGGGGCCCGCCCGGCGGGCTCTTCCCAGCCGGTCCCGGTGGTCCTAGAGTGAGGGCGGCGACCGCGAGGTGGCCGGTGACCCGGCGGGAGGCGCAACCCGTCGGGCCCAGGTGCGTGCCGCACCCACCGGCGACCCGTGACCGCTTCCGCACCGGTGGCCCCTCGCCCCGCTCACGCTGAGGAATCCCCATCACGACAGGGGAGACACGACGATGGCGCGACCGATCACGCTCTTCACCGGCCAGTGGGCCGATCTTCCGTTCGACGAGGTCTGCCGGCTCGCCTCCGAGTGGGGCTACGACGGGCTGGAGATCGCCTGCTGGGGCGACCACTTCGAGGTCGACAAGGCCCTCGCCGACGACTCGTACGTCGAGCGCAAGCGGGAGACCCTCGCCAAGCACCACCTCAGCGTCCACGCGATCTCCAACCACCTCGTCGGTCAGGCGGTCTGCGACCACCCGATCGACGAGCGGCACCAGGGCATCCTGCCGGCCCGGATCTGGGGCGACGGCGAGCCCGAGGGGGTGCGCCGGCGCGCCGCCGAGGAGATGAAGGACACCGCCCGCGCGGCGGCGAAGCTCGGGGTGAAGACGGTGGTCGGGTTCACCGGCTCGTCCATCTGGCACACCCTGGCGATGTTCCCGCCGGTGCCGCCGGAGATGATCGAGCGCGGCTACCGGGACTTCGCCGACCGGTGGAACCCGATCCTCGACGTCTTCGACTCCGTCGGGGTGCGCTTCGCCCACGAGGTGCACCCCAGCGAGATCGCCTACGACTACTGGACGACGCGGCAGGCCCTGGCGGCGATCGGCCACCGGCCGGCGTTCGGGCTCAACTGGGACCCGTCGCACTTCGTCTGGCAGGAACTGGACCCGGTGAACTTCATCCTCGAGTTCGCCGACCGCATCTACCACGTGGACTGCAAGGACGCCAAGGTACGCACCGGCGACGGGCGGCGCGGCCGGCTCTCGTCCCACCTGCCCTGGGCGGACCTGCGCCGAGGCTGGGACTTCGTCTCCACCGGGCACGGCGACGTGCCGTGGGAGGACTGCTTCCGGGCGCTCAACGCGATCGGGTACGACGGGCCGATCTCCATCGAGTGGGAGGACGCCGGGATGGACCGGCTGGTCGGCGCGCCGGAGGCGCTGCAGTTCGTCCGCCGGCTCGCCTTCGACGCCCCCGCGGCGGCCTTCGACGCCGCGTTCAACAGCAAGGACTGATCCCGCGTACGGCGCGGCCGGCCGGTCGCCGGGGCAGGACACCGCCCCGGCCGCCGGCCGGTCGCCGGTCAGTCGGACGCGAAGACCTGCTCGCTGATCAGCCGCGCCGCGCCCACCACCGCGGCCCGCTCACCCAGGTCGGACAGGACGATCGGCATGGTGCCGGTGGTCAGCGGCGCCGAGCGGCGGTAGACCACGGCCCGGATCTCGGCCAGCAGCGCGTGCCCGAGGCCGTCCGGGGCACCGCCGATGATCACGATGGCCGGGTTGACGAAGCTCACCAGCCCGACCAGCACCCGGCCCAGCCGGCGGGCGGCGTCCCGCGCGACCGCCTGGACCGCCGGGTCGCCGGCGGCCGCCGCCCGGGCGACGTCCGCCATGGTGAGGGTGCCGGACCCGGCCAGCCGCTCGGCCAGGGCGGGGGAGCGGCCCGACCGGGCCGCGTCGAGCGCCGCGCCGACCAACCCGCTGTCGCCGCAGTACGCCTCCAGGCACCCCGCCTCGCCGCAGGCACAGCCCGGGCCGTCGTCGGCGAGCCCCAGGTGGGCGATGTCGCCGGCGCCGCTCGTCGCGCCCCGGTGCGGAGCGCCCCGGAGCACCAGGCCACAGCCGATCGCGGTGCCGAGCTTGACGTACAGGAAGTCGTCGAAGGCACGGCCGATCCCGGCGTGCTGTTCGCCGAGCGCCATGACGTTGGCGTCGTTGTCGACCAGCGTCGGACACTCCAGCTCGGCGCCGAGCGTGTCCCGCACCGGAAACCCGTGCCATCCGGGCAGGGCCCCGGGGGCGACCGGGGATCCCTGCGGGAACGCTACCGGCCCCGGCAGGCCGACACCGATCCCGTTGAGGTGGGTCAGGCCCAGGTCGGCCCGGAGCTTGCCGACGAGTTCCACGGCCCGGGCGACCACCGGCTCCGGACCGAGCCGGACGTCGGTCGGCTCGTGCAGCTCGGCCAGCACGTTCAGCTCGCCGTCGGTGACGGCGGCGGTGAGCCGGTCCGGGCCGACGACGAGGCCGGCGAAGCGCACGGTGCCGGCGACGCGGAGCAGCGACGACCGTCGGCCGCCGCGCGAGGCCGCGGGGCCGGCGCTCTCGACCAGGCCCAGCTCGACGAGTCGGTCCACCTCCGCGGTCAGCTTCGACCGGGACAGGCCCACCGCGTCGCACAGCTCCACCCGCGAGCGCGGGCCGTCGCGCAGCACCCGGAGCAGTCGTGCCTGGTACGCGTTCTCCGGTCGGACGGGAACCATCGCCATCACCTCCGGCCGGAGTCTTCCACGGCGGTGTTTCGTCTCGTGGCGCGAGTGGGCCGCACCCGGTGCACCGGGTGCGGCCCACACGATCGACGGTCGGGTCCGTCAGCCCCGCAGACCCGACATGTGCTGGTAGCTCACCTCGGCGTAGCGCAGCGACCGGCCCGGGTCGGCGCTGCCGCCCGGCGCGTTGTCCTGCTCCCACATCGGGTTGTGGTAGCCCTTGGCGCCCATGTTGGCGAAGAAGGTGCCGTAGTCGATGTCGCCCTGGCCGAGCGGCACCATGTCGTACCCGGCGGAGTTGGCCGGGTTGATCGCGCCGTCCTTGGCGTGGAACAGCGGGAAGCGCATGGTCCGGGCCGCCACCGTGGCCAGCGGGTCGAAGATGTTCGTCTGCGTGTTGCCGTCCGGGTCGGTGTAGCTGCGGTACCGGTGCTGCGCCACGTGGGCCCAGTAGATGTCCATCTCGAACCAGACCCACTCCGGGTTGGTCAGCCCGAAGAAGTACTCCAGCTTCCGGATGCCGGACGAGCGGGTCGGCCGGCCCAGCGTGTCCAGCGGCCCGCTGTCCAGCAGGAAGTTGTACGCCGCGTCGTGGTTGTGGGTGTAGAGCTTGAGGCCACGGGCGGCGGCCATCTCGCCGAAGGTGTTCCACCGGTCGGCGGCGGCGTCCCAGTCGGCCTTGTAGTTGCTGCCGGTCGGGTCGCTGCCGGTGCCGATGTGCGTCATGCCGAGGACCTCGGCGGTGTCCAGCGTCCGCTCGAAGGCGGCGATGGTGTCCGGGGTGACCGTGCCCGGGATGGAGGCGTGCGACCCGTTCGCCCGCAGCCCGTTGTCGTCCAGGATCTTGCGGATCTCCTCGGGGGTGATCTGCCGGCCGAGGATCCCGGTGTTCTGGGTGTACCCGGCGAACTCGACCTCCTTGTAGCCGATCTCGGCGAGCCGGCCGAGCACCCGCTCGAAGCCGTACGGGACACCGCTGGTGTCCGGGGCGGCGCTGATCCGGTCCCGGACGCTGTAGAGAATGATGCCGCGCTTGCCGGTCGGAACCAGCAGGCCGTTGCCCTCGGCCGAGGCGGCGGAGCCGAATCCGGCGGCGCCCACCGCCGCCGCGCCGGCCGCGCCGGCGATGGCGCCGAGCATCCGGCGACGGCTCATCCCGTGCTGCGTGTCGCTCATGTCCTGTCTACCTCTCGGTGCTGGGGTGATGGTGGTGCGGAGGGTGGGTGGGGCCACCGGGTGTGGCCCCACCCGGGTCTCAAGGTGTGACGCCGATGCCCTGACCGTTGAACTCGGCCCAGTTGAGGTTGCCGAAGCCACTGGCCGGGCCACCGGGGACGGTGGTGAAGACCAGGTAGAGCTTGTGCGACCCGCCCGGGTCGGTCAACGGCACGGTGGTGCTGGTGAAGGCGTTGTTGCCGCTGGTGGCGTTGACGGTGGCCGTGCTCAGCAGCGGGCCGGTGGGGGAGTCCAGCCGGAACTGGACGCCGAACCGGGGCTGCCCGGCGGTGGCCGCGCTGCCACCGGAGGTCCGCAGCGTCACCGACTGCATGTTCTTCAGGTTCACGGTGTTGTTGATCGCGATCCAGTCGCCCGGGTCGAGGCTGCCGCGCTGCAGCCCGCCGCCGGTGTCGGCGCTGGTGCCGACGGTGGTGCCGGACTCGTCCGTGGCGAACTCGACCTCCTGCCGCTTGGCCTGGATGATCTGCTGGTCCACCGTGGTCAGCGCCGGCTGCCCGTTGGCGCCCTTGTCGGTGTACGACGCGCTGACGACGCCGTAGATGTAGCCGCCGTGCGAGGCGTCGTCGGCATCCGTGGGCAGCACCCCGGAGCAGCCGTACTGGTTGGCCCCGCCGTGACCGTGCTGGTCGTGGCCGAGGACGAAGGTCACCTCGACCTTGCCGCAGTCGATCGGGCCGTCCTCCGGGTCGGTGACGGTGACCGAGAACGGGATGTCGTCGCCCCAGCTGAAGAAGCCGCCCTCGAGCGGGGTGACGACGGTGACGGTCGGCGCGGTGTTGCCGACAGTGATGGTGGTGTTCGCCGACGCGGTCTTGCCGCTGGAGTCGGTCACCGTCAGGCGGGCGGTGTAGACGCCGTTGGTGGTGTAGGTGTACGTCGGGTTCGGGTCGATCGAGTCGGTCGTGCCGTTGCCGTCGAAGTCCCAGGCGAACGAGATCGAGTCGGCCGGGTCCGGGTCCTTCGAGCCCTCGCTGGAGAAGGCCACGGTCAGCGGTGCGGTGCCGTTGGTCGAGGTCGCGTTCAGTACGGCGGTGGGCGCCCGCAGACCCTTGACGTAGCTGAACTTGAGCATGGCCGCGTCCGGGTTGATGTTGAAGAACCCGTCGCCGTAGGTCAGCAGGTAGAAGTTGCCGTCCGCGCCCCAGCGCATGTCCATCGGGTTGTCGCAGAGGAACGGCTTGGTCGCCGTGGTGGGCGCCTGGCCGCAGTTCAGCACATTGTTGATCTTCAGGATGTCACCCTTGTCGTCCAGCCGGATCTCCTTGAGGGTGTCCCGGGTGAACTCACCGAAGAAGATCGCCCCGTCGTAGTACTCGGGGAACTTCGTCTCCGACTTCAGGTTCGGGTCGTAGTCGTACTTCGCCGCGCCGTGCGGGCCGACGCCACCGGTGCCGAGCTCGGGGAAGAGCACCGGACAGGTCTGCGTCGGCGTCGACAGGTACGACTCCGGGCACGGGGTGGGCGCGTTGAACGAGTACCACAGCTCGGACTTCTCCACCGCGGGCAGGTCGGTCAGGCCGGTGTTGTGGCGGGAGGTGTTCTTCGGCGCGGCGCAGTCGAACGGCGCCACCGGCGAGATGGGGCTGGTGGTCCAGTTCATCTCGATGTACGGCAGGTTCGGCTGCACGCACATCGGCCAGCCGTAGTTCGCCGGCTTGTCGACCACCATCATCCGGCCGGTCCCGGCCGGGCCCCGTCCCACCCCGGGGTCCCGGGAGTCGGGGGAGTAGTCGGTGATGTAGGCGACGTCGTTCTTGTCGAGCGTGATCCGGAACGGGTTCCGGAAGCCCATCGCGTAGATCTCCGGCCGGGTCTTGTCGCCCGGGTCCTGCGCCTCGGGGAACATGTTGCCCACCGGTGCGGTGTACGAACCGTCCGCCCCCACCGTGATCCGCAGGATCTTGCCGCGCAGGTCGTTGGTGTCGGCCGAGCTGCGCCGGGCGTCGACGAACGGCGCCTGGTAGACGCCGGTCGCGCTGACCGAGTCGTTGTGCGGCGAGAAGCCGCCGGAGCCGCCGCCGCCGGCCGGGGTGTCGTCGCCGGTGACCAGCCACAGGTTGTTCTTCGAGTCGAACGCGATGTCACCGGCCACGTGGCAGCACGCGCCCCGGTCCACCGGCACCTGCATGATCTTCTGCTCGGTGCTCACGTCCAGCGACGGGGTCTCCCCGTCGACGAACTTGAACCGGGAGAGCTGGAAGTAGCCCTTCCACTGGTCCCAGGCCCTGGGGTCGGTGCTGGTCGTCGGCGCGCTGCCGGCGGGGGTGTCCAGCGGTGGCGCGTAGTACAGGTAGACCCACTTGTTGGTGGCGAAGTCGTTGTCGATCGCCGGGCCGTACATCCCGTCCTCGCTGTGGGTGTAGACCGGGATCTGCGCCAGGACGGTGGTCTCGTTGCTCTCCGGGTCGTGCAGGCGTACGCCGCCGCGCCGGTCGGTCTGGATCACCCGGCCGTCGGGGAGCACGTCGAAGCCGATCGGCTCGTTGACGTTCGGTTGTGCCCCGACCACCGTCATCTGGTAGTTGGCCAGCACCGTCGCGCCGCAGTCGCCGTCGGTCACGCCGGCCGCCCACTGGATCGCCCCGCCCAGGTGGGCGCGCAGGTCGGTGCTGCCGAAGCTCTCCGGCGTCGCGCCGAGCCCGGTGTAGAAGGACCGGCCGCCCTGGTAGTCCTTGCACCAGGTCACCGGGTGGTCGAAGCCCATCGACCCGCCGGCGTACGTCTTCTCGTCCACCGTGGCCAGCACGTGCGACACGCCCCGGACGTTGCCGGCGAAGTTGTACCAGCGGTCGGTGTGCGCCCACCGTTCCGGAAGTTGCTCCGACGCGGGGTGCACCCGGTCGGCGACGGTGACGCTGGCCGGGCTCGCCGCCGTGGCGGCGCCCTTCGCCCGGGTGCCGAGGACGTTGTCCAGGAAGGACCAGCCCGGCTCGGCCTCGATGGCCGAGTGGACGCCGACGAAGCCGCCGCCGTCGCGGTAGTACCGCTCGAACGCGGCCTGCTGGCCGTCGGTGAGGATGTCGCCGGAGGTGTTCAGGAAGACCACCGCGCGGAACTGCTTGAGGTGCGATTCGTCGAACTTGCGGGCGTCGCCGGTCACCTCGACGGTGAACCGCCGATCCTTGCCGAGCTGCTGGATCGCGGCGACCCCGGCGGCGGTGGCGGCGTGGCTGCCGCCGGCGGACCGGGTGAAGACGAGGACCTTGTATTCGATGCCGTTGCTGGCGGGCGCCGGGGCGGCGAGCGCCGGGGTCGGCTGCTGCGGTGCGGTCGCGACGAGTGTCGCGCCCACGAGGGTGAGGAGACTGAGGTAGGTGGTGGCCCTTCGGCCGATCGGTCTGCGCATCGAACCTCGCTCTGGTCGGGGCGGGTCCGCCTCAGCGCGGTCGCTGAGGGGGTCGCTACGAGTACCAAGAGCCTGGCCAGGTTCTACGCAGGAACGATATTTGTGAGTGGGACCAAAGAGAAGGGGTTGACGGCAGAAGTTTTCGATGTTCCGCGCGAACTTTTGCTCCAAATCGCCGAAAGTGGCATCGGCGCGGGTGAGGAGGGCCCTGGCCTGCCCGCGCTCGTGCCTGTGTCCCGCCCCTCACGCGCCAGTGGGCCGGTCGTCATTCGACGACCGGCCCGCCGGACAGTGCGTTCAGAGGGTGCTGCCGCTGGTGCCCGAGCCGGGCTACTTGCGGGGCGTGGTGGTGGCCGACCCGGAGGTCGAGCCGGTCGAACCCGTGCTCGACGAGCCGGAGCCCGCCTTCGCCCCGACCGTGGCCGGCGTTCCGGCGAACGCGTCGTCGGCGGCCGTCAACTCCTGCTTCTTGCTGCCGTTGCCGGTGCCGGTGCCCAGCTTCTCGCCGAGCTTCGACTGGCCGAGCTTGTCCTTGCCCTCGCTGTAAAGCCGGGTCGCCTGGGCCTGCGCGACACCCGCCGCCTCCTGGACGGTCGGGTGGTCGAGCACCTTGCGGCCCCGCACGACCAGCTCCTCGTACTTCTCGCGGCCGGCGCGGGCGCCCAGGACGAAGCCCGCAGCCAGCCCGCCAAGAAACATGATCTTTCCGCGCATGGCGGCTCCTTCCGTACCTGACGCTTTGCCGGTCCCGTCCGGGCAGACCCGTTCGGGACCGACCATCTCGCGCCTAGTCCTCTGTCGGCAGCTAACTACCCATCCTGCTCCGCGCTCATGCCTGGTTGTGCCCGGATGGCGATTTGTCCGAATTATTCTGCCGGTGTCGCGCCGCTCCGCTACCAGGGGCCGTGGAAGTAACCCCCTGGACCAGACCCCCCAGGAATCCTGTACTCTTGTGCCGTCGCCGAGCGCCGGAGAGATCCGGAGCGGGTGACAAAGCGGTCCCCCGTAGCTCAATTGGCAGAGCAGCCGGCTGTTAACCGGCAGGTTTTTGGTTCGAGTCCAAACGGGGGAGCTCAAGCTCCACCCACGCCCGTCGGCCCCGCCGACGGGCGTTTTTCGTCACCGCCCCCGGGCCGCCCGGCCCTGCGGTCGCCCGGCCCCGCCGGGAGCCAGGCGGCCGGGTCGGGGCTTGGGGCCGGACGAGCGTTCCGATGGTCAAAAGCGCGCCAAGTCGTCGGGGCATCGCCAAATCACCCACCGCCCCCACGCCCACCGCCCCCACGCCCACGCCCACCGCCCCCACGCCCACCGCCACGACACCCGCCGCCCCCACAGCGCGGCGGGAGGCGACGGGGTGGGGGTCCGGTTTCGGCTCGCCGGGGCGTGCTCGGGCGGCAAGATGGTCAATGTCGACCCGAACTCCCGTTGCGTCGATTGGTGCATCGATTCAAGAGGGTGGGTGGAGATGGTCGGAAGACGGGGCTGGGGCGCGGCCACACTCATCGCGGTGCTGGTGGTGCTCGGCTGGCTGGTGGTCGGCGGGATCGCCGGGCCGTACTCCGGGAAGTTGGGCGAGGTCGCGACCAACGACAACGCCGCGTTCCTGCCCACCGACGCCGAGGCGACCCGGGCGCAGGACCTGGCCGCCGGCTTCGTGGGGCAGGCGACCACCCCCGCGCTGGTGCTCTACGAGCGCAGCTCCGGCATCACCGACGCGGACCAGCAGCGGGCGGCCGCCGACGCCGCCCGGTTCGCTCAGGTTCGGGGCGTGGTCGGGCCGCTGCGGCCGCCGATGCCCAGCCGGGACGGCCAGGCGCTCCAGGTGGTCGTACCGATCACGGCCTCGGCGGGCGAGGAGATCGGCCAGGTGGTCGAGGAACTGCGCCGGATCGCCGGCACCGATCGGGACGGGCTCACCGTCGACGTCGCCGGACCGGCCGGGCTGCTCGCCGACCTGATCGAGGTGTTCAGCGCGATCGACGGGCCGTTGCTGCTGGTCACCCTGGTCGTGGTGCTGGTCATCCTGCTGATCGTCTACCGCAGTCCGGTGCTCTGGCTCTTTCCGCTGCTCGCGGCGGGGATGTCGTACTCGGTGGCGTCGGTGTTCGTCTACCACCTGGCGAAGCACGATGTGATCAAGCTGAACGGGCAGGCGCAGGGCATCCTCACCGTGCTGGTCTTCGGTGCCGGCACCGACTACGCGCTGCTGCTGATTGCCCGCTACCGGGAGGAGCTGCACCGGCACGAGCATCCCTGGGACGCGATGAAGACCGCCTGGCGGGGCGCCGCCCCGGCGATCGTCGCCTCCGGCGCCACGGTGATCGTCAGCCTGCTCTGCCTGCTGCTGTCCAGCCTGAACTCCAACCGGGCGCTCGGCCCGGTCGCCGCCGTGGGCATCGCCGCCACGCTGGTCGTGATGCTCACCTTCCTGCCCGCGCTGCTGCTGCTCGGCGGCCGGTGGGCGTTCTGGCCCCGCCGGCCCCGGGCCGGCCAGTTCGACCCGCAGGCCGAGCACGGCATCTGGAGCCGGATCGCCGGCTTCGTCGCCCGGCGTGCCCGACCGATCTGGCTGGTCACCGCCGCGGTGCTGGCCCTGCTCACCCTCGGCCTGACCCAACTCGGCGCCACCAGCCTCGGCCAGTCCGACCTGTTCACCAACCGCACCGACTCGGTCGCCGGCCAGGAGGTCATCGCCCGGCACTACCCGGCCGGCGCCGGCAGCCCGGCGACCATCTTCACCAACCAGCAGACCGCCCAGGAGGTCGCCCGGGTGGCGCAGGGCGTACCCGGCGTCGCCGCCGTACGCCCGGTCACCGCCGACCAGGCCGGCCCGCCGGAGCCGAACGCGCCGCCCAAGGTGGTCGACGGGAAGGTCCAGCTGGAGGCGACGCTCGCCGACCCGCCGGACAGCGACGGCGCGGAACGGACCATCCGCGACCTGCGCGTGGCCGTGCACCAGGTCCCCGGCTCGAACTCCGTGGTCGGCGGGTTCACCGCGATCAACGTGGACACCTCCGACGCCTCCACCCGGGACCGCAACGTGATCATCCCGGTGGTGCTGGTGGTCATCGCGGTGGTCCTGGCCCTGCTACTGCGGGCCCTGCTCGCCCCGGTGCTGCTCATCGCGACCGTGGTGCTGTCGTTCCTGGCCACCCTCGGCCTCTGCGCGCTGATCTTCAGGTACGTCTTCGACTTCCCCGGGGTCGACGCGTCCTTCCCGCTCTTCGCGTTCGTCTTCCTGGTCGCCCTCGGCATCGACTACAACATCTTCCTGATGAGCCGGGTCCGCGAGGAGTCGGTCAAGCGGGGCACCCGGGGCGGCGTGCTGGCCGGCCTCGCCGTCACCGGCGGCGTGATCACCTCCGCCGGCATCGTGCTCGCCGCGACCTTCTCCGCGCTGGCCGTACTGCCCCTGGTGGTGCTGGTGGAACTCGGCGTGGCGGTGGCGGTGGGCGTACTGCTGGACACCATCGTGGTCCGCTCGCTGCTGGTGCCCGCGCTGTCGTACGACATCGGGCCGAAGATCTGGTGGCCCGGCCGGCTGTCCCGGACGGCCCGGACTCCGACGGAGGCCGGGCATGCCGGCTGAGACGGACGTCGTGGTCGCCGTCGACCCGCCCGCGGCGGCCACGCTGCTGCCCACCCTTGCCCGGGTATGCATGCACAGTTACGCGACCCAACCTCGGTGGTCGGCCCGACCGCCCCGCCCGAGCCGGCCGTCCGGCGTGAGCTGGCCCGGCTCCACGGCCGGTCCACGGCGGACTGGACCCACCTGACCACCGTCGCGATCCCCGACGCGCTGCCCGCCGCGCCGCCGCCGCAGGGGCGACTGCGCAAGCCGGTCGCGCTCGGCGACGGACTGTTCGTGGCCGGCGACCACCGGGACAGCCCGTCATCCAGGGAGCGCTGGCCAGCGGCTGGCGTACGCCGGGGGCGGTGCTGGCGGAGCTGCGCGCGGTGGGCTGATCCCGGCACGGTACGGGGACCTACCGGGCCGCTGCTGGCTGTTATCCTCGCGTAGCCCATCGTGCCGGTCAGATGGCTGTGTCGGCCGGTTCGGTGGTGGCCGGTGATCCGTCGAGCGGGTTACGATCCGGCGCGGTATCGGGGCGGTAGCTCAGCCGGTTAGAGCAGGGGACTCATAATCCCTCGGTCGCGGGTTCGAGTCCCGCCCGCCCCACCAGCCGTTTTCCCTGGTCAGCCATGCTGCCGACGACCCGGACGGACCGCGTCGAGGTCCGGACCGACGCCCTCAGTCCGCACTGAGTCCGCAGCAGCACGGCCCGCCGCCCGGTCGAGGCGGTCCGCCACCTGGTCCAGGTCGTCCTCGAACAGGTCCGCGTACACGTCCAGCGTCATCGCCGCCGAGGCGTGCCCGAGCATCCGCTGCACCGCCTTGACGTTGGCGCCCTCGGCCACCGCCAGACTGGCCGCCGTGTGCCGCAGCTCGTGCGGCGTCAAGCCGGCGAGCCCGATCGACTCCGCAGCCCGGTCGAAGACGCGGCGACGGAAGTTGTTGTTGCGCAACACCTCGCCGGCCGGGGAGGTGAACACCAGCTCGTCGCCGGAACGGCCGGCGATCTGCGCGGCGATCGGCTCGACCAGGAACCGGGGGAGCGGCACCGACCGCCGTTGGTGCGTCTTCGGCGTACCGAACACCGCCCGCCCGTTGACCTCCGTCACCGACTCCGCCACCAGCAGCCGACGCTTCACCAGGTCCACCCGTCGCACCCGAAGCGCGGCCAGCTCGCCCCAGCGCAGCCCGGTGTAGGCCAGCACCCGGATGATCAGCCCGTGCGGCTCTGCCGCCGCCGCCAGCTCGCCCACCTGGCCGTGCGTCAGGAACACCTTCTCCGAGCGTCCGACCCGTGGCAGCCGCACACCGGCCGCGACGTTGCGAGTCAACCGGCCATCCCTAACCGCCAGCGCCAGCAGCAGCGAGAACACCCGATGGGCCTGCCGAACGGTGGACGGCGCAAGACCGGCCTGCGTCATGCGGCGCACCCACTCACCCACGTCGGCGTGCGTGATTGCCGAAAGCGGGACGCGTTCCCACACCGGGAGCACCTGCATCCGCAGGAGGCTGGCGTACCGCTGGCGAGTCGATGGCTTGAGCTGCACCTGATTGGCGAACCACCGGGCGGCCCAGTCGCCAACGGTGACCCGCGCGAGAGCCGGATCGACCCACTCACCGCGGGCGAGTGCCGTCTTCATCAAGGCGGCCCGCAAGCGGGCCGCGCCGGCCCGGCCCCGGCCTGCTGGCGACCTCCGGCCGGCATCGGCCGGGCCGGCCGGCCACGCTTGGGTACGACACGATCAGAAGACCTGTTGAGTCGGCCTGGGGCGCGGTGCCGGTGTTGCCACTGGTCCGTTTCCCCAGGCCGCTCGCCGAACCCGCCGTGCGGCTCTCGCCGCAACGGGCTCTCCACGAATTCTGCCGTCGGGCGGGGTTGTCAGGTCGCTGCCCAGGGTTTGGGGATCTTGTTGCCTCGGTAGTGGTAGCGGGTGACCGCGACCTTGCCGAGGTCGAACAGGGTTGTCCCGTCCGCTGTGATCGGCCGCCAGGTCCCGTCGGGTCTGGCCAGCCGTCGGCGGATGTCCTTCCAGCTCCACCGGTGCAGGGTTTTCAGCCACCGGATGACCCGGTGCCAGGTGAAGTCTTCCAGTTTGCGGAAGACTGCCTTGGCGACCGCGTGCTTGAAGTAGTTGGACCAGCCGCGCAGGATCTGGTTGAGCCTGATCAACGCGACGCTGGGCGTGAGCTGTGACGTCCTGGGGGTCAGGGCACGGATCTTGTCCTTCAGCTGCCGGACGGGCCGGTCAGCGATGAACGTGTAGACGTACCACCGATCGTGTGTGCCTCGCTTGCGGCGCCACTGGAGGTGGAACCCAAGGAAGTCCACACCCTCGCTCAGGTGCGCCACCCGGGTCTTGGCCGGCGACAGCCGTAGACCCATCGGGGCGATCACCTGGGCGATCTCCTCGCGCAGCGCTTCAGCGTGCTCGCGGGTGCCGTTGACCATGACGACGAAGTCGTCCGCGTAGCGGATCAGCCGCCAGGTCCCCAGCCCCTTGCGCCGCCGCCGATACCGGCGATCCTCGGTGCCCATCACCGACTCCCACTGCCCGTGAAGGTGCTCATCGAGCACGCTCAGGGCGATGTTCGCCAGCAACGGGGACAGGATGCCGCCCTGCGGGGTGCCGGTGTGGCTGTCCTCGAACTCGCCGAGTTCGGTGAGTACCCCGGCTTTGAGGAACGAGGTGACCAGCCGCAGCACACGCTTGTCTTTGACCCGTGCCCGCACCCTCGCCATCAGCGCGGTGTGTGAGATGGAGTCAAAGCACGCCTCGATATCCGCATCCACGACCCACTGGTAGCCCCGCGAACCGTAGTAGTGGATCTCGGCGACAGCGTCGTGCGCCCGGCGCATCGGCCGGAACCCATACGAGACCGGCACGAAATCGGCCTCGAAGATCGGTTCCAGGACAAGCTTCAGCGCCGCCTGCACGACCCGGTCAGCGATAGTGGGAATCCCGAGCCTGCGCAGCTTGCCGCTGCCACCAGGCTTCGGGATCTTCCTCTCCCGCACCGGCTGAGGACGGAACGTGCCCGCCTTCAGCTGCATCCGCAGGTCGTCCAGAAACGTCGGGACACCAATGTCCTGCTCGATCCGCCCGGCCGTCAGGCCGTCGGAACCGGCAGTATTGGCCCCGGCGTTGCTCGCGACCCGCACGAACGCCGCATGCAACGTCCGCGGGTCGTGCACGAGGTTGAACAGGTCGTCGAACCGGCGGCCGGGATCGGCCACCGCCCAACAGTGAAGCTTGGCCTGCATCCGCGGTACCCAGGGACCCCGCCGGCCGGCGTCGTCTTCCGTGGCGCCGATGTTCACCAGCGCGTCTCCCGTCATTGCAGCCTCCTCCCTTCGCGAATCCGCTGCCGTCCTTCGCCATGTGTCCGGCTCTCCCGGACTCGGACTACTACGACGGCTCCGCCCCACCCGGCGCGTTCAGCAGACGGTGCACCTATCCCGCCCCAGCGCTGGATTGCGCTGCAGGCGGGAGCCGTCACCGGGCGGTTCCCGTGTTCACTGGTGACCGTTCGATCAGTAGGCACCCGGCTATTCCCCTGCGGCCTCGCCACGAGTACGCCGTAGTCCTTCCCCGTGACCTCCCGACAGACGCCCCCAAGGGCTGCCAGGGAGTTCTCCAACCCTTCACACGAAGGGCGGATACGCGCCGCGCCCGGCCCACATCCACCAGGTTCGAGCCGGTGGGGCATTAAGGGGCGTCAACACCGGTTCCTCTCGTATGCCTCTGCATCTCGCTTGCCGGACCCGCACCATCTGGCAGTGCTGGCACGTCCCGGCGTTGTCAGGACTGCTCCCACCCTCCCCGGCACCTCCCGGATCAGGCTGTCCTCAGCTACGCCGACCCCGCTACGACGGGACCAGCGGTGCAGGTCTTCCTCCCGCACTCGGTCACGCAGCGCCTCACGGCGCACCGGGGCTCCGCCCCGAACCCCGGCCCTCCTCAGAGATCTGCCGGGAGCGGATCACCTCGACGGCCACCACAAGGGCTACCAGCCTCCCCGGACGGGGCCAAGGTCGTTCGTCCGGTAGGGCGCTCCACCTTGTCCCCGTCCGGGGAGGCTGGACGGTCTGGCGACTGCCCGACGAGGAGATCCGCCGCTACTGGTACGCGGACCTGCCCATCCTGTGCATCGCGAGCCATCCCGCCGCAAGAGACAGCAACACCGCTCCCTGTTGAGGCGCGATCAGCCAAAACCACTCTTCGTCGCGAAAGAACAGGACCAGGTGCGCCGTCGACAGCAAAGCAAGACCGGCAGCCCCGAAGTAGCCAGCAAAGACAGCTCGGGGCAGGTTGGCGGCCCGCCCCCATGCCCGTTCGCTGGCGCGCTGGCCTTTCATGCCGACCAGGATCACGGCATAGGCGAAGACGACCGCCCCCGCGCATCCCACGGCGGTGATGGCGGCCCCGAGAATCGCTCTAACCAGCACTCGGCCAGACTCCCACAGCCGTCAAGTGATCCCGCCAGCGGCGAGGGGAGGAAGGCTTGTGTACAGCTATCCATACAGCCAAGCCCGCCCGCTGACGCCGACATCACCCGACACCGGCAGACGGGCTGACCAGGCGTGCACCCGGCCAACCAGGCACCCGCGATCTTCTTCTAATCCCCAGGCCGCTTCCGGCCTTCGGCGGGAACGTAGCCGCTTGGAGAGTGGACGAACAAGCGGAAGCCCATCGGCACCCGCTGGTGGCGAGGCAGGCCGAGCACTTCGTAGTCGACCGCGAGGTCATCGAAGAAGAGTCCTGCTCCGGGAGCCTGCTCTACGTCCGGGATCGTGATTGTTACGAAGACCGGTAGCTCCATGCCGGCTCCCACCCTGATCGACCGGAACGGTGCCGCCGTAGCCGGGTCGAACAATAGGGCAGTGGACTCATCGACGGCATGGTTTGCCGCTAAGCGGGCGATCTTGAACACGTGCTGATCGGCAGGACCGTCATCGACCGCGATGCCGCTGATCGTGACCGGCCACGGACCGGGATTGCGGATGGACGCGCCGAACGTGATCTGCCCTCCGGGATTGAATGCGAACCGCACCTCCGTCGTCGGTCCTTCCGTGCGGGACTCCGCATCGGCTCCGTGCCACCACGAGCTGCCGTGATCGAGGCGATGACCGAGGGTGGCCGCTAGATACCCGGCACACAGTGCGACAGCTAGCGTGGCGGCCAGGAGCCGTCGACGGCGCATCACAGGGGCCTCCGGGTGAAGACGTGCAGCGGCGTCAACGTCATGACAGCGCACGCTACAACGCGCATGTGCATGGCGCTGCCCGTGCCATCCACGTGCCAACTGTCGCTCCGCGCAGCCGACCCGCGCAGTCCGCATCTAGTCCGCAAGAGGTCGACCGACGGCGGGGGAGTGGTGAGAGGTGTCGAGAGCCGTTTCCGCTGCTAGAAGCCCAAGCGCGCAGCTCGCCGGGTCGCTCATCTTGATCTCATAATCCCTCGGTCGCGGGTTCGAGTCCCGCCCGCCCCACCGTTGATCATGGCTCTGACCCGGCCTTTCGTGCCGAATCAGAGCCTTCCTCGTGTCGTCGGTGGATAGCTGTGTGATCGACGTGTGATCTACGGGGCACGGCCACAGCGATGGTGAGGACAACCAAAGATCGTGCGGTGCGAGTGGGTCACAGCGGTGACCCTGCTCGTTTGCGGGTCATCGCCGACGCGGCGGCTACGCTGGGGGATAGAACCTGGCCTCTGGATACTGGGCAGAGGGGCCGTCCAGCAGATGGGTCTCGCGGTTGCGCAACCACAGGTCGAAGAACGCACGGATGTAGGCGCGTTCAGCGGCGACCGTCCGCTCCGGGTCGGTCTCACCGATCCAGGGGGCGGCCGTTGGGATGATTCCGGCCTTCGCCAACTGGCTGAGCAAGGGCTCGTCGTCGGTGTAGCTGAAGTGGGTCGTGTCGATGAGCGAGATGAACCGCCGCCATCCGCGCAGGTGGTGCCAGACGGTGCTGGTCAGATCGCCGAAGTAGTCCGGCCCGAACCCGCCGCTGGCCATGATCATGAATGGTCGATCGCCAATCCGGCTCGCCAGAAGTTTCAGCGCCCTGTCGATCTCCTCGGGGCTCGACTCGAGGGGGATGTCGTCGGGGAAGAAGCTGCCGTCGAGGTTGACTCCGGCGCGGACCCTGGGGTCCTGGGCCATGATCTGGGCTGTGGTCGCGCCTCCCAGCGAATGCCCGAACATGCCGATCCTGGCCATATCCATGCAGGCACCCAGACCGCCGGGGAGCGGGCTGTGTTCGGCGTCGGGGTTTTGGCTTGCTTTGAGCGTGGCGAGCGAGTCGATGACGAACCTGGTGTCGGCGATGCGTATCGACAAGGCGACGTAGGGCGCCTGCTGGGGCCGGCCTCGTTCCACCCGTCCCCCGGGGAACTCCACCTCGCCAGCCTGATACGTATGGCTGATCGTGACCACCACGTACCCGTGGCTGGCGAGCTCCTCCACCAGCGTGGTTCCCTGTTCGCGGTTCTGGTCCGCTCCTGGGGAGAAGAACACCACCGGATACGGGCCAGCCGACCGGTCGACCGGCGCGCCCTCGGCGGCGTGCGTGATCGGGAAGTCGACGCCGTCGAGCGAGACCTCCGAGGTCATAACGGCTGGAGGCGGAGGCGGAGGCACGTCGGGCGAGGGGCCCGGCGGGGACCCGAGGACCGTCTCCAGCTCCTGCCGGTAGTAGGCGAGAGCGGCCGCCGGCATCCACGGCGCCAGACGGCGACCGGCCTTTCGGGCCGGATACCACACGGAGACCATCAGTTCTCGAGGGTGCGGAGCCGGCAGGAAGGGATCCTGCCGGGCGTGGTCGATCAGATGGAGCGAGACGGTCCCGATGTCGTTTGGGCCGGTCGGCGCGGGCAAAATGAGCCGCACTCGGCTCGGCCGGCCGGCGGCGAAAACCGAGCCGGTCGGGGTCGACACAGCCAGGCCGCCGGCGACGGCGATCGCTCCACCGAGCAGCCGGCGCCGATTGATGGCGGCTCCGTACACGGGGTGTACCGAATTTCGAGGATCGTCCATGTTTGCCTTCTGTCACGTGAAATGTGGGTGATTGCAACGCTGCCGTCGGCGTACGGCTGGCAAGTCAGGCGCGGTTCGTGCGGCCGACGGGAATTCGCACGAGGCGAACTGCGGCCTCGGCTCTTGTCTTGCTGATGACTGGTCCTGCGGCCCGCTGTTGATGCGGATTGTCAGGGTGTGGCGAGGGCTTCGGTGGGAGCGAGGCGGGCGGCGCGGATGGCCGGGTACAGGCCGGCGATCGCGCCGATGACAAGCGTGGCCGCCACACCAGCGGCGGTCGCCCAGGCGGGTACGACGGGCGGCCACGACTGGGTGGCGGCGTAAAGGATCGTCACCGCGATGCCGAGCACCGCTCCGCCGACGCCGCCGAGTGCTGACAGCAGCAGAGATTCGGCCAGGAACTGGAGTCGGATCTGGCCCCGGGTGGCGCCGAAGGAACGACGCAGTCCGATCTCGGCGCGGCGTTCGAGGACGGAGATGACCATGGTGTTGGCCACCCCGACACCGCCGACGAGCAGGGCCACCGCGCCCAGGCCGAGCAGTAGGCCGGTGAAGGCGCGGTTGGTAGCCTGGCGGGCAGCCAGCGCGTCGGATGGCCGGGACACTTGTACCTCGTTGGGCGCCGGTGGGTTGGCGGTAGCCGCGAGTACGGCTTGGACCGCCTCTACGGAGGCGTCCGCGGTTCGCGTGTAGACAGTCGTCGGGTGCCCGTCGAAGCCCAGGTAGGACTCTGCAGCCGGCCAGCCGATCAGCGCCGTGGAGTCCAACTCGGGCGCGAGCGGCACCGGGTCGAGGACGCCGATGACGGTGAACCACTTGCTGCCCAGGTACACCTGCACGTCCGCACCCGCCGCCCCGATACCCAGTCGCCGGGCGGCCGAGGACCCCAGCACCACGGCCGGATACTTTTCGGTGGCCGCGTTGAACCAGGTGCCCTCTGCCACAGTGGCACCGACCGTCTTGGGCAGGTCGAGGTGGGCGGCTCGCACAGCGATGCCGCCGGTCTCGGCAGCGGGGATCCGGTCGCTGCGGTAGACCTTGGCGTCGGGAACCTTGCCGGTCGCGGCGACCTGGTTGACCGGTCCGATCCGGGAGATCATCGCCACGGACTCGGTGGGCAGCGTGGCGTCCTCGCCGAACATGGTGTTGCCGGGCGCGACGGTGAGCAGGTTGGTGCCGAGCGCGGCGAGGGTGCGATCGAGTTCCGCCCTGCTGGAGGAGGAGATGCCCACCACCGCGACCATCGCGGCGATGCCGATCGCGATGCCCAGCGCCGACAGGAACACTCGCATTGGCCGGGTACGCAGACCAGCGCCGCCGACGCGAATCACATCGCTGGGACGCAACCGGGCCGGGGAGAGCAGCGTGCTCACTCAGACCACCGTCCCGTCGCGCATGGCCACCTGCCGGGGCAGGCTGGCCGCGATGTCCCGGTCATGGGTGATGACCAGGACGGTGGTGCCGGCGGCGTGCAACTCCCACAGCAGTTCCATCACTCCTTCCCCGGAAGCCGAGTCCAGGTTGCCGGTCGGTTCGTCCGCCAGCAGCAGCGCCGGGTCGCCGGACACCGCACGGGCGACGGCGACCCGCTGCCGCTCACCTCCGGACAGTTCGTGCGGCCGATGGTCGAGCCGGTCACCCAGGCCGACGCGGACCAACGCGGTTTCCGCCCGGCGCTGGCGTTCTCTCATCGGTACGCCCGCGTACAGCAACCCGTCCGCGACGTTGTCCAGCGCGGACAGGCCCGGCGCGAGGTGGAACTGCTGGAACACGAACCCGATCCGGCGCGCCCGCAACGCCGAGAGTTGGCGGTCCGACAGCCGCGCCACGTCGTGCCCGTCGATGCGTACCGCGCCGGCCGAGGGTCGATCCAGGGTGCCGATCAGGTGCAGCATCGTGGATTTTCCCGAACCCGACGGGCCCACGATGGCCACCAGTTCGCCGTACTCGATGGACAGGGTGACACCGCGCACCGCGGTGACCCCACCGGGGTAGGACTTGCTCACCTCGTCCAACTCGACCACGGCGGCTTCGCTCGCGACTGCGAGGTTCGCAAGCTCCCTCCCCGCGCTCGCCCTGACGCTCATGCCGGCATCCCCACTGTCATACCCTCGGTCAGGCCGTCGCCGGACACCTCGACCCGGCCGTTGGCGAACAGGCCCGTCTGCACCGCCGCGATCCGGGTCGTCGTGCCGTCCACCACCTGCACGCCGTACCCGCCCTCGGCCAGGGCGAGCAGCGCGGCCACCGGCACGGTCAGCACGTCCTTACGCTCCGAGGCGGTGAAGCCAACCACCATCGAGGCCTGGTCGAGGCCGGCGACTGCCTTCTCGTCGTCGACCGTGACGGTGACTTGGATCTTCGTCGCCGCCGGGTTCTGTCCCTCTGCGGGCTTGATCACGGTCGCTGTTTTTGTGATCTTTCCGGGTATGGTCTTGCCGTCCGGCAGCTTGACGCTCACCGCAGCTTCCTTGACGGCCAGTCGCTGGTCAGACACGTTCAGTTCGATGCTGATCACCCGGGACGTACCGGTGTGGGTGAGCAATGCCTGACCCGGCTGAGCGGCATCACCGACGGCCACCTTCAGGGTGTCCACCCGCACCGCCCCAGCCGCATAGATGACGCGGCCCAACTCCACCGTGCCGGTCTTCGGCAGCCCGAGATCGCCCTGCCACTTCTTCACTGCGGTCGCGGTCGTAGCGGAATAGGTCTCATCGACGGTGAACCCTCGGTATCCCAACGCGTGCAGGCTCTGCTCGAACTGCTTGACGTCAACGCCCTTCGTCCCCGGCGACAGCACCCGGTAGGCCGGCAACTTGCCGTAGAGCAGCACGACCGGTGTGTTGTCGATTCGGTAGAGCACCTGTCCCTGCTTGAGGGTCGATCCTGCGGCGGGCAATCCCGTCACCGTCCCGGCGAGCCGGCCGGCCACTGTCGTCGCCGATCCGTAGCCCAGCTCGCCGTCCTCGCTCTGCGTGTCGGCGAGCGTCTGTCGGGTCACCTGCCCGGTCTGCGGGGGCAAGTCGCTGTGAGCCTGACCACCGCTTTCGCCGTTCGGCAAGCCGAACCCGGTAGCGGCCGCGCCTGCGGCGCCGACGGCCAGCGCCCCCGCCACCGCCACCCAGGCGGTTCGCCGCCGCCGTCGCGTGCCCCCGGTCACCCGTTGCCCCCGGTCTGGTTGCTGCCCGGTGCTCCGCCCGAGGGCTGGTACTGCGCGCACGCCTTCTGAGCCGCCTGGAACTTGGGGTCGTCCATGTTCATGCCGGGGTCATTGCCGTTGATCTGGATGCCGCCGTCCGCGCCCGGGTCCGGGAAGCTCGTCACCCCGTTGTCCCGCATGCACTTGGCGAGCTTCCGGTTCTGCTCCGCCCGCTCCGGGTCCACCTTGGCTGGCTCACCGCCGTTGGGCAGGTACTGCTTGCACTTCTGCATCGCCGCATCGACCTTCTGCGGATCGGTCCCCTCGGGGACGTCAATGCTCATCCCTCCGCCGTCGCTGAACTCCGGGTCCGGGAAGTTCGCCACCCCGTTGTCCCGCATGCACTGCCCGAACTTCAGCGCGCGATCCTGTTCGCTCGAACCGTCGGCTCCGGCGGCGCTGCTGGTGGCCTTGGTTCCCGGACCACCAGCGGTCGCCACCCCGTCATCTCCGTTGCCGCCGCCGCAGCCGGCCACACTCAGTGTCAGCAGCAGGCCGAGCACCAGCCCTCTCCCGATACGCATGATCTCTCCTTCTTCGGCCGCGGGTCGGTCGCCGGCCGCCACCGCAGAAGTAGAGCCGGTGCGACATTTCCCGGCCGTTGACGAAAGCGTTAACGCCGTAGAAATGTCACCCGGTGAAACCATGGAGCGATGCGCATCCTGGTAGTCGAGGACGAGATACTGCTCGCCGACGCGACAGCCGAGTGGCTGCGCGGCGACGCGCACGCGGTGGACGTCGTGCACGATGGCCGCGCCGCCCTGGATCGGATCGACGTACACGACTACGACGTGGTGGTACTCGACCGCGACCTACCCGTCGTGCACGGCGACGACGTGTGCCGAGCAATCGCCGAGAGCGGCAACTCGGTGCGGGTGTTGATGCTGACCGCTGCCGCGGAGATCGACGACCGGGTCGCCGGACTGGCGTTGGGCGCGGACGACTACCTGCCCAAACCGTTCGCATTCCGGGAGTTGGCCGCGCGCGTGGTGGCACTGGGAAGACGAACCCGGCCGGCCGCTCCGCCGATCCTGCAACGCGCCGGTGTCCGCCTCGACCCGCACCGCCGCGAGGTCTACCGAAACGGCCGGTACGTCCCGCTATCCCGCAAGGAGTTCGCCGTCCTCGCCGAGCTACTGCGCGCCGACGGCACTGCGGTCTCCGCTGAACAACTCCTGGAGAAAGCGTGGGACGAACACGCCGACCCGTTCACCAACGCGGTACGGATCACAATCCTCAAGCTGCGGCGCAAACTCGGCGACCCGCCCGTGGTGCTGACCGAGACAGGAGTCGGGTACCGAATCCCGTGAAGCGACTCCATTCGGTGAAACGACTCCGGCCCGCCAGGTTGACCATCCGGGCCAGGCTCACGTTGGTCTACGGCGGGCTATTCCTGCTTGCCGGCCTGCTGCTCCTCGGTGTGACCTACGTGCTCGTCTCCCATCAGCTCCGCAGCGGCGGAGCAACGTTCGACACAGCCCACCCGGAGATCTCCGGCACGGGCCAACCCACGGTGCCACTGCCCCCCGCGGACCACATCGACTCTGGGCTGTCCGTAAACCAGACGATTGTCGGCCAGGTCACGGACGACGCGCTCCAGACTCTGCTCACCCAGGGTGGGATCGGGCTGGCCGTGGTCGGTACCGCCGCCGTCGCCTTCGGCTGGCTGATCGCCGGTCGGCTGCTCCAGCCGCTGCACCGGGTGACCGAGACCGCCCGGCGAATCTCCGACGCCCCGGCCGCCGACCGGAGCCTGCACGAACGCATCGCTCTGGACGGCCCGAACGACGAGATCAAACAACTGGCCGACACCTTCGACGTCATGCTTGAACGCCTCGACCACGCGTTCGACGGCCAGCGGCGATTCATCGCCAACGCCTCACACGAGTTGCGCACTCCGCTCACCCTCAACCGGGCACTGCTCGAAGTCGCCGTACACCGCCCGGCCGCGTCGCCGGACGTACGCCAGCTCGGCGAGACCCTACTGGAGATCAACACTCGCCACGGGCGGCTGATCGACGGGCTGCTGCTGCTGGCCCGCTCGGAACGCGATGTGGCCGAGCGGTCTCTTGTGGACCTTGCAGACATCGTGGACCACGTGGCGGCACAGGTGCCGCCGGGCACGGTCACCGTGCACACGAGGCCCGGCGAGGCAGAGACCACCGGCAACGCGGTCCTCCTCGAACGCCTTGTGCAGAACCTGGTGGAGAACGGAGTACGACACAACATCCCCGAGGACGGCTGGGTGGAGGTCGCCAGCGATACCCGACCGGACGGCTCGGCGGTACTGGTCGTCAGCAACACCGGGCCGGTTGTACCCCGGTACGAGGTCCCGCACCTGTTCGAGCCCTTCCGCCGCCTCGACACCGACCGGCTCTCCTCCACCTCGCCCGGTGCGGGCCTGGGACTATCGATCGTCCAGGCGATCGCCCGCGCCCACGGCGGCAACGTGCACGCCGAACCACGTGACGGCGGCGGACTGAGAGTCACGGTGACCCTCCCGACTACGCGGACACCAACGTGGCCGGACAGACAGCCGTAACCGCCAGACTGGTGAACGGTAGAGGGCCCGTACCCCGGGCGCGGCAGGAAGTTCGTCAGCCCGAGGTCATGATCAGCCAACGCCCCGCCGAGGTCGAGGACCGCGCCGTTCCATACGAGGCGCCGAAGGCGCTGCTGCTGCAGGTCGTCGCGGAGGCCAACAGCTGTTGGGCGGTGTGGCGGGCACCGCCCGACTGCTGCCTGTGCTCGCCGCACGCGACGACGCGGTGCGCGATGCCTTCGAGAAGCAGTTCCCCGAGCTGACGCAGCACGCGACGACCGTCAACAACCGGGAGGGCTGGGCGTCGGGCCGTGCCGTAGCCGACCGAGCTTCGCCGATCGCGCCGACCAGGCCGTCCCCCAACTGGGATGATGATCCCGACGGCGGCAATGACCTGGTTGGCGGGGTAGCGACGGTGGTCGAGCAGGCTGGCGACCAGCCGCCACGCCTCGCGGGTGGTGCCGTCGGCCCAGCATCCGGCTGGGTGCCGTACGGCAGGCGCATCGCAACAGATGTGGTGTGGTGCCCGGTGTGGCGGGCTTGTTCGACGGCGAGTTGGCACAGCCGCCCGGCACTAGCCGAATCGATGCCCCCGCTGATGCCGAGGACCAGGGCCCGACGGCCGGTCGTGATCAGCTGGTCGACGAGGATCTGTGCTCGCCGGTCGGCCGCTACTGCAGGGTCGAACCCGGCTGTCACCGCCAGGTCCTCGGCGATGTGTCGCTGCCATCCAGCCGACGCGGGGTGTGCGTGGCTCACCGGCGTACCTGCTGGATCGGCTCAGGATAACGGGCGCCGTTGACGGTGACGCGCAGCGCGTACAGGCTCGTGGCGGCGGTGATGAACAGGTGGTTGCGTTTGGGGCCGCCGAAGGTGAGGTTGGCGACGGACTCGGGCAGCAGCAGCTTGCCGATGAGGGTGCCGTCGGGGTCGAAGCAGTGCACGCCGTCCCAGGCCGCGGCCCAGACCCGGCCGTCGGCGTCGAGACGCAGGCCGTCGAAGCGTCCGAAGTCGCACTCGGCGAAGATCTTCCCGCCGGTCAGGGCGCCTTCGGCGGTGACGTCGAAGATGCGGATGTGACTGGGTTCCTGGCGGGTGTCGGCGATGTAGAGCCGCTGCTCGTCGGCGGAGAAGGCGAGACCGTTGGGCCGGCAGAAGTCGTCGGCGACGACGCGCAGGTCGCCGGTGGCCGGGTCGAGGCGGAACACGTAGCAGGCGTCACCGAACTCGCTGTGGCCCTTGTTGCCCTCGTAGTCGCCGTCGATGCCGTAGCTCGGATCGGTGAACCAGATCGTGCCGTCGGCACGTACGACGACGTCGTTGGGGCTGTTGAGCCGCTTGCCCTGGTAGCGGTCGGCGAGCACGGTGATGGTGCCGTCGTGTTCGGTGCGGGTGACCCGCCGGTTGCCCTGTTCGCAGGTGATGAGCCGGCCCTGGCGGTCGATCGTGTTGCCGTTGGCGTACCCGGAGCAGTGCCGGAAGACGCCGACGGCGCCGGTGGTTTCGTCCCAGCGCATGAGCTGGTCGTTGGGGATGTCGCTCCAGACCAGGTAGCGCCCGGCTGGGAAGTACACCGGGCCCTCCGCTTTGCGTGAGCCGGTGTGCAGGCGTTCGATGACGTAGTCGCCGTCGCAAGAGCGGAAGCGCTTGTCGAGCACCTGGAACTGGGCAGGGATGGTCTCAGCCACCGAACTCTCCTCGCGTTAGGATGACGTTCGGCAAGAAATCTTTCCCGCCAAATCTGATATGGTCAATCACAGAGTTATCCGTTTCACATTTGGAGCGTGCATGGACAATATCGACCGGGCTTTGCTGGCGCAGCTGCAGGTCGACGCCACGCAGTCGTACGCGTCCTTGGGCCAGGCGGTCGGGCTGTCGGCGGGGTCGGCCCATGAGCGGGTGCGCAAGCTGCGCGAGCGTGGTGTCATCCGGCGTACTACCGTCGACGTCGATCCAGCCGCGGCCGGCCGCGGCGTACTGTCCTACGTCATGCTGCAGGCAAGCGCCTGGATGGGCGACCCGCCGACCCGCGACGCGCTGGCGGATATCCCCGAGATACAGGAGGCGCACATCATCGCCGGGTCGGCGTCGTTGCTGGTGAAGATCCGCACCTCGACCACCGAGGAGCTGCAGGCCGTGCTGCGACGAGTCTTTGCCGTCGACGGAGTCACCGGCACCCAGGCCATCGTCGTACTGGAGACCTTCTTCGAACGGCCTATGTTTCTCGGCGGCAACGGTTCCAGCTGACACAGCATGCGACGGTTGTCAACAACTGGGAGGGCTGGGCGCCAGGCGGGGCTGCAGCCGACCAGGCTTCGCTACACGGGCGGCAAGCGGTCGCACACGAGTGATCGGCTGCTCCGTCGAAGCGGGGCGTTCCGCAGGTCCACCCGCGCGCAGCACCTCATAGAGGAGCTCTCGGCCGGGATGATGCCCCGCAGCCGGCCGATCGACTGCGGCGACAGATCCCGCTTCACGGTTGTGACCTGGGCAGACGTAGCGGGAGCGGGTCGCCGGTGAGGGCCGCCGGTTGGTTCGCATGGTGACGCCTCCGGCCCACCCTGTTGATCTTCCGTGCGAACCAGTCAGACGCGAAGTGTCGCGACGATCGGGGTGGCCGTTCATTGCGGGCTGTGGCTGACCATGGACCCGCCTCCCGGTGTACTAGCGTCAGGGGTGTGAGGAAGCGTGCGGCGAGGTACGAGCCACTGACGGTGGCGCGCCTGGGTGCCCTGCTCGTCGGAGCCGACGAGACGCGACGGTGGCGGCTGGTGGCGGAGTTCCTGGAGGAGTACCGCTGGGAACCGCCCGAGGAGCGCGCTGATCTGCTGGACCAGGAACCAACTTCTACCGGGGACGAGCACTGGGACGTATTCCTCGCGGCATTGGCCGAGCACCTGGCTGCCAAGGACGGGCGTGGCGCGCCGTCATGGGTCGAGACGCGGTCGCTGCGGCGGTTCTGGTTCCCCTTCAACACCCGCGCTGCCCGGGTCGACGCGGTGGTGCACGCGCCGGCGGCGTTCCGGCGTCGTGGCGTGTACGTGTCGGCGCAGGAGTTGAACGTCGCGTGAGCCTCGATGATCCGCTGTTGGACCGTGCCGCGATCGAAGACGCCTTCCGCCGGCTCGGGGACCGGTTGGCGAGGCGAGGTGTGGTCGCGGACCTCTACATCTTCGGCGGGGCGGCCATGGCTCTGGCCTACGATGCACGACGGGCGACTCGTGACATCGACGCGGTGTTCCAGCCCCATGGCATCCGTGCTCGACGAGGCCCGTGCGGTCGCGGCTGAACTCGGCCTGCCGCACTGGTGGCTCAACGAGCAGGCGAGCGCCTACGTGGCCCCGGGTGGCGACAAGGCAGCTCCTCGCGTCTTCGACCACCCCGGCCTGCGGGTGGCGGCGGCGTCTCCGGAACATCTGTTGGCCATGAAGGTGCTCGCCGCACGTCGTCGGGACGCCGAGGACATCCGCTTCCTGGTCGACCACCTCGGGTTGACCAGCGCCGAGCAGGTCCTCGGTCTGTGCGCGGAGATCTTCCCCGAGGAAGAGGTCCCAGGCCGGGCAAGACTCGTGCTCGACGACGTCTTCGACGGCCGGTAGCTTGGTCATCGGGCTTCCCACAACGTACGGGACCTGCATGAACGCAGTGGCAACGGCTCACTGACGATGGCTGCCGGTCGGTTCGCACGGTGGTACCTCCGCCCCACCCTTGATGACCAGAACGTTCGCCGGATACGGCGGGCGCCCTTCGCCGTTTTCGAAGGGAAGTAGCCGAGCCACCAGCGACGGTTGCTTCCCTCGCCCCACAGCGCGTTCCCACCGTCTCAACGGCCTGCACGAGCTCGGTGCACATGACATGGCTGTAGATGTTCGTTGGTGACGCCGATCTGGCGGTGACCGAGGAGTTCCATGAGCACGGGGCCGGCAGGCTGGGCCGCCTCGGGCGCCCGGTGACGGTGCCGCACGTCGTGGGGGACGAACGGCGGCCGTCTTCGCTACGGTGGCTGGCGCGGAGTCTGGGAGGGTGTTGATGGCGAGACTGGAACTGAGCGTGGCTGAGGCGGCACTGTACGAGGCGGTCGGTCCCAGGGTTTTCGTTCGTGCGAGAGCACTTGTCGAGCGCGGTGACGTCATCGATGTGCGGTGGGATCCGGCCACGGGGCAGGCTCGCGGCCGACTGCGTGGTGGACGGGCCGACGAGGTGACGACGTCGGTGAAGTCCGGCGCCGACGGCTCCGTCGTCTCGGTTGAGGGTTCCTGTCCGTGCGGCGGTGAGGTGTCGTGCGACCATCCCGTAGCGGTGGTGCTGGCCGCGTTGTCCGAAGGCGAGCGTCCCCGTCAGCGGAAGGTGCCGAAGACGGTGCAGACGGCGGCTTGGGAAACCGACTTGTCCGCCCTTGTCCGTGGCGCCGCTGATCCCGCCGTCCCGCCGCCATCCGATCAGGCAATGCTGGGCCTGCAGTTCGAGATTGTGACGTCCGCCCAGGGCGGGAGTCCGGCGCACCGGGTCGTCCTGCGGCCGGTCGTGCCGGGTCGTACCGGGTGGGTCCGCACCGGCGTCAGTTGGTCGACGTTGAGCTATGCGAACCTTGGCCGGTCGAGGGAGGCCGAGCGACACCGTCGGCTGCTTGGTGAGATCGTCAGGTTGTCGACCTCCGGTGCCGATCCGTACCGCTACTACGGCGGCCACCAGCAGACGATTTCTCTCGATGCGTTCGAGAGTCGGCGGATCTGGGACCTGCTGGTGGAGGCCGACGAGGCCGGGCTGCCGCTCGTGCAGGCCGGCAAGCAGGCGGCGCCAGTCGTCGTCGGTCGCCGTCCGGCTCGGCTGTCGGTGCGGGTCGACCGGACCGAGGAGGGGCTGGTGCTGGAGCCGACCCTGCTGGCCGATGGCGTGCCCGTCGCAGCGGAGCATTCGCTCATCGTCGGTGAGCCGGCGCACGGCGTCGCCTGGTGGGGGGAACGCGGCGCGGCGGAGCCCCGGCCAGCGGCACGGGTGCTCCGGCTGGCGCCACTGGCCGGGGCGATGCCGACGGGCGTGGTGAAGGCGTTGGCCGGATCGCCGGTCCGGATCCCGGCAGTGGACGAGACGCGGTTCTTCGAGCGGTTCTATCCTGACTTGATCCGGCAGGTGGAGGTCGTCGCGGCCGGCCCGTCGGTGCGCCTTCCCGAGGTCGGACCGTCCACGTTGACGTTGACCATGGCACCGGCACAGGGACACCGCCTGTCGATCAGTTGGGAGTGGGTCCGTACGGTCGGGGACAGCCGTCACCCCGAACCGCTGCGAGCTGCGGTACCCGTCGGACAGGCTGACCACCGTGACGAGGTGCTGTGGCGGGTCGCCGAGGTGGTCGCCAAGCCGGTGCCGGAGCTTCTGGAGCCCTCCCCGGCCGGTCCGCAGCTGGCCGCCTCGGCCACGCTTGCCGGCGACGCCATGATCCGCTTCCTGGGTGAGGTCGTGCCACGGCTCGACGACCTCGATGGTGTCGAGGTGATCCCGCCGATGGCGGGGGCCGTCCCTGACTACCAGGAGACGTACGAGGCGCCGGTCATCACGTTCGCCAGCTCCGACGGGGTCGGCCAGCAGGACTGGTTCGACCTGTCGGTGCAGGTCAGTGTCGGCGGCGAGCAGGTCGTTTTCGACGAGTTGTTCGTCGCGCTCGCGCAGGACCAGCAGTACCTCATTCTGCCCAGTGGGGCCTACTTCGGGCTCGACCGCCCGGAGTTCCAGCAGCTACGGGACTTGATCACTGAGTCGCGGGCACTCGAGGACGCGCCACCCGGGGTGTTGCGCGTCGGCCGGTTCCAGGCCGGCCTGTGGGATGAGCTGGCCGAGGTGGGTGAGGTCACCGGCCAGGCCGCCACCTGGCAACGGACGGTGCGTTCGCTGACCGCAGCCGACCCCGCAGCCGACCAGCCGATTCCTGCGGAGGTGCGGGCGGAGCTGCGGCCCTACCAGCGGGAAGGGTTCCGCTGGCTCGCCACCCTTCGTGACCACGGGCTCGGCGGCATCCTCGCCGACGACATGGGGCTCGGCAAGACCCTGCAGACGCTTGCGCTGATCTGCCATGCCCGCGCGGACGCGCCGTTTCTCGTGGTCGCCCCGGCCAGTGTCGTGCACAACTGGGTGAGCGAGGCGGCGCGCTTCACGCCGGAGCTCATCGTCCGCGGGATCACCCAGACCCTGGCGCGGCGGGGCGTCTCCCTCACCGAGGCGGCGGCCGGCGCGGACCTCGTGGTCACCTCGTACACGCTGTTCCGGCTGGAGCACGACGACTACCGGGCCCTCGACTGGGCCGGGTTGGTGCTCGACGAGGCCCAGTTCGTGAAGAACCCCCAGTCCCAGGCTCATCGCTGCGCGAGACTGCTCCCAGCACCGTTCAAGCTGGCGATCACCGGCACCCCGATGGAAAACAACCTGACCGAGCTGTGGGCGCTGTTCTCCATTACGGCACCCGGGCTCTTCCCGCGTGCGGACCGGTTCACCGAGTACTACCGCGTCCCGATCGAGAAGGACCGCGACACCGAGCGGCTCGCCCAGCTGCGGCGCCGGATCCGGCCGCTGATGCTGCGCCGCCGCAAGACGGACGTGGCCGTCGACCTGCCGGCCAAACAGGAACAGGTCCTCGAGCTGGAACTCGACCGCCGGCACCGCAAGGTGTACCAGACGTACCTGCAGCGCGAGCGGCAGAAGGTCCTCGGCCTGCTCGGCGACCTGGAAAAGAACCGATTCGAGATCTTCCGATCGCTGACCCTGCTGCGGCAGGCGAGCCTTGACGTCACGCTGATCGACCCGAAACACGGCGGCGTGCCGTCGACGAAGCTGGACGTCCTGACCGAGCAGGTCACCAACCTGGTCGCCGAAGGCCACCGGAGCCTGGTGTTCAGCCAGTTCACCCGGTTCCTCGGTGCCGCCCGGGATCGGCTGGAACGGGCCGGTATCCGGTGCAGCTACCTCGACGGCACCACCCGGGACCGCGCGGCCGTGCTCGCCGAGTTCAAGAACGGCACCACTCCTGTATTCCTGATCAGCCTCAAGGCGGGCGGGTTCGGCCTCAATCTCACCGAGGCCGACTACTGCATCCTGCTCGACCCGTGGTGGAACCCGGCAGCCGAGGCGCAGGCCGTCGACCGCGTCCACCGCATCGGCCAAGCCCGCAACGTCATGGTGTACCGGCTGGTCGCCAAGGACACCATCGAGGAGAAGGTCATGGCCCTCAAGGCGCGCAAGGAGGAACTGTTCAACAGCGTCCTCGACGGGGGCGAGTTCGCCTCCGCCCAACTCACCGCCGCTGACATCAGGAACCTCCTCGACTGACATCGGCGACCGGATAGGCGACGATCTCGATCACCATCCGGGATCGGACCGGGCGCTGCAAGCGGGCCGTAAGCCCTTCGTGGAGGAACTCACGGACCGGATCGGCGTCGGTCGGCCGGTCCAGCCGGGCTCGGGCGAGATTCCCGATCATCGGCTTGAACTGCGCAAGCGCAGCGGCATCACGGCGCCGTCGGTGAGCCGGGCCCCGACGAACCCGGACAGTATGTCCGGATGTCGTGCCGGGCCGACCCTGGTCTCTCCGTACTCGTCGACCTCTGCAGGTGGTGCGGAACAGTGCTTACGCAGCCGGTGCCGGCGCTCGTCGCCGGGTGCGGCTGAGCTGCTGCCCTACGCCGCCCGTTTCTTCATGCCAACGGTGCGGCCGGAGGCTGAGCCGGCCGAGACGCGCGCCGCATCAGCACGATGATTCCGCTCACGGTGGTGGCCAGCAACGCCACCACCTCGAACGGCACGGCCAGCACGAAAGGCCACCGCCAACCGGCCGTCGGCTCCAGAAGCGCCCCAGCCACGGGTCCGAGACCCAGCGCCAGCACCACCGCGCCGGCGACGAGTGGCGCCACCCACACGCGCCGTGCCCCCACCTGCGTAACCAGCATGGCCGTGACGCCCCAGGCCAGACCGGCCCCGAATCCGGTCACCGCGCGGCCGACCAGCAGCGGACCGCTCCCCGGAGCCAGCGCGGTCAGCAGCGATCCGGGAATCAGCAGCGCGATTGCGGGCAACGCGACGGCAGTCGGCCACCGCCGGCCGACCAGAGCGCCGACCGGAACCGCCAGTACCGCCGGCAGCAGGTAGGCGACGAAGATCCAGGGGATCACCGAGGTCGGCAGATGCATGTCCCGCTGGATCGCGGCCCTTTCCGGCCCGACGGTGACGGCGAGCAGGAAGGCACCCAGCGACGCGGCGAGTGCCGGCCCGATCAGCAGCCAGACCGGGCGGACGCCGGGGCGTGGGCCGTACGGGGGAACCTGGTTGACGGTGCCGGGGAAGGCCGGGGTCACCCCAGGGAATATACGGGCGCGGGCTGTGCGGCAGGTAACGGTACGGGCGGTTGGCGCGGTTGAAGTGACCCTGAGGCCGGACACCTCCTGATTCGGCATCCTGCCGAGCAGGAGAAGCACCGCGATGGGCCCCTGAGCTGCTGGCCTGTGGTTCGGGTTCGGCCACCTCCGGTCCACCTGCCTTCTTGACCTGCCTGGCGTACGCCGGGCACTCGCGGAACGGTTGCCGGAGACTCCCAGGCGTACCCGGACCCCCATTCGCCGACGGCCCGTGGTCAGCGGCGAGACCGCTGACCACGGGAAGTCGGATCGGCTCCCAACAGCTCTTGGGACGGCAGCGTGGCGCCGGGCCGGGCCAGGCTCGCCGGGATGAAGGGGGCAGAGCCCCGCTGGAACTACCTCATCCGCAGGTCTTCATGAGGGCCGTCACGCGGCACCCGCGAAGGTCGGGAGGTAACCGCCGGACTGCCCGGCGGCCGTCGGGTGGTACGAGATGCTCGTGTCGGCCCAGTTCAGCGCGTGCAGCCACTTCTGGCCGTAGGCGCAGAGCTCGTTGCCGCGGAAGATCGGGCGTACATCGGCGAAGACGAAGCTGTTCTGGACAGCGGCGTTCTTGGTGAGGTCATCCAGGAGGTTGATGCCCTCGTTGATCTTCGCGCGGGACGTGCCGCTGAGACCGGCGCAGTAGGTGTCGAGCTTGTAGAAGACCGGGTAGGCGATAACCACCACGCGGGCAGACGGCGCACGTGCGCGGATCGCCTTGTACAGGTTGTCCAGCTTCGGCGGCAGCTCTTTGCGGGCCTTGTCCTCGGCCGCGTTGACGGCCGCTACGCACGCCGACTCGCCGTACACCACGCAGGTGGTCATGACGTCGGAGAACCCGACGTCGTTACCACCGACGGTGATGCTCACCAGCGTGGTGCTGGTCGTCAGGTAGCCCACCTGGGTGTCGAGCACGCTCGTCGTGGTAGCACCCGAGCAGGCCACGAAGGTGTACGACGCGGGAGCGTTGGCCGTGGCCCACAACGACGGGTAGGCGTTGGGGCTGCGCCGGCATGAGCCGCTTTCGTTGCCGGCGCCCACGCCAGAGGCGTACGAGTCGCCAAGGGCGACGTATTGGACGGTGGAGGCCGCTTGGGCCGGCGTGGCCAGCGCGATCACGCTGGCAATCGCCGTTGCCAGGCCCATGGTGAGGGTTACGAGGCGGGATTTGAGCACATCGTCCTCCGGGGGCGGAAGGAATGATCCGGAGCTATATAGATAGCACTGGATGCATCACGTCCGGAAGACCTGTCGGGACATTCGGGCCGAGGCCCGATCGCGATCCTCGCCGATCAGGGAGTCGTGGTTCACCGTAAAAGCCGCGTATCGGCGTACTCAGCCCACCACAGTCCATGATGGTCAAGGCCGCGGGCGACATCCGCCGCCGGTCAACAACGGGTCACGCAGTCGCTCACTCGGGCGCGATCGCGCGTCTCACTGACGACAGCTCTGGTGGCAGCGCCTGCCGAGCCAGTTCCCGACCGGTGGTGCTGGTCGGCAGCACCGGGTTGGCGTACTGGTCCCGGTAGAGCAGGCGTTCCGGTCGACCTGCACCGGATAGTCGGTGTGCGGCAGGTCAACGGCGGTGTGCTACGTCACCACGGGCGATGCGGCCGGGCCGGACTGCGGATTCCCATGCTCGGAAAGCACCTGCACAGGGCGTCTCTGGCCCCAGTCAGCGCCCTGCTGCTCGTCACCCCGCATGGTTTGCCAGCTCGCGGTCCAGCAAGGTGGGGGAAAGGGCATGCTGGACGACCATCGCTGCGGCGCCGACGACGCCCGCGTTCGCGCCGGCCTGTGAGGTCACGATGCGCAGGCGCTCGGTGGCCAGCGGCAGCGAGCGCCGGTAGATCGACTCCCGCACGCCAGCCAGCAGCATCTCGCCGGCCTGCGCGAGCGCCCCGCCAACCACGATCAGCGATGGGTTGAACAGGCTGACGCCGGCGGCCAGCACCTCGCCGATGTCCCGGCCGGCCTGCCGCACGGCTTGGCCGGCGATCGGGCTGCCGGCCTGCACAAGGGCCACGACGTCGGCGTTGTTCGTCGCATGGAGGCCGGCGGCGCGGAGCTTCGCGGCGATGGCGGGGCCGCTGGCCACGGCCTCCAGGCACCCGCTGTTGCCGCAGCGGCAGAGCACGTCGCCCGCGTGCGGGGCCAGGATGTGCCCGAGGTCGCCGGCCGCGCCGACGTCGCCCCGGTGCAGCTGGCCGTTGCTGATCAGGCCGGCACCGATGCCGGTCGCGACCTTGACGAAGATCATGTGCGCCTCGTCGGGGAAGCAGCGGACGTGCTCCCCGAGCGCCATCAGGTTGACCTCGTTGTCCACCAGGACCGGCACGGCGAAGTCGGCGGCGATCCGCGCGGACACGTCGTATCCGTTCCAGCCGGGCATGATCGGCGGGTGGGTCGGCTTGCCGGTCGAGTGCTCGACCGGGCCGGGCAGCCCGATGCCGACGCCGGCGACGGGGGCGGTGGGGCCGTGGTTGGCGCGCATCCGTCGCCAGGTGTCGATGAGCAGGCCGAGCACCGTGTCGGGGCCGTCGGCGATGTCCAGCGTGAGCCTCTCGATGGCCAGCGGCTCACCGGTCAGGTCGGCGATGGCGACGGTGGCGTGGGTGGCCCCGACGTCGGCCGCCAGCACCACCCGCGCGCGGGCGTTGAACACGAACCTGCTCGCGGGCCGGCCGCCGGTGACGGCGTCGTTGCCCCAGTCGGTCACCAGCCCGGCGTCCATGAGCGTGTCGAGACGCAGGCGCACGGTCGACCGGGCCAGTCCGGTCTCGGTGGCCAGCTCGGCGCGGGTGCGCGCCTGCCCGTCGCGCAGCAACCGAAGCAGCTCGCCGGGCGACGTCGGGGCGGCACTTTGCCCATGGTTCATCCCTCAATTAAAGCGAAGCGACCGCGTTACGTCGGCCGCCACGAGGTTTTGAGATGTTGATCATCTAGGCCTGGATGATCGAGACGCATCTTTTGATTGACGATCGTCATAAGTCGCCGTTACCGTCGTCACATGTCTGTGACCGATCTGATAACGGCGTCTGGTGGGCTCGAGTCCGAGCAGCAGACGCTGCGCGTGGCGGTTGTAGGCGCGGGATTCATGGGGCAGGTGCACGCGGAGGCGGCCCGGCGCGCCGGGGCGACCGTCGTGGCCGCGGTGGCGTCGCGCCCCGAGGGCGCCGCCGCCGCGGCTCGCCTGGTCGGCGCGGACGAGGGCTACCCGGACCTGGCGGCTCTGCTCGACGACGCCGAGATCGACGTGCTGCATGTGTGCACGCCCAACGCGTCGCACGCCCCCGTCGCCGCCGCCGTGCTCGCCGCCGGCGTACCCATCATCTGCGAAAAGCCGCTCGCCACGGGGAGCGCCGAGGCCGTGGCGCTGGTGGAGGCGGCCGGCGATCGGGTGGCCACGGTGCCGTTCGTCTACCGCTTCCACCCGATGGTGCGCGAGTTGCGGGCCCGGCTGGCCGCCGGCGAGGCCGGCGTGGTCGCCAGCGTGACCGGCGGCTACCTCCAGGACTGGCTGTCCCGCCCGTCCGACGACGACTGGCGGGTCGACGCCGCGCTCGGCGGGCCGTCGCGGGCGTTCGCCGACATCGGCTCGCACTGGTGCGACCTGTTCGAGTTCGTTACGGGCGACCGGATCGCCCGCCTGTCCGCGCGTACCGCGGTGGTGCACGAGCGCGCCCGCAGGACCGGGAAGCCCACCGAGGACCTGGCCGCCGTGCATTTCACCACCGCCGCCGGCATGGTCGGCACGCTGGTGGTGTCGCAGGTCGCCGCGGGTCGCAAGAACCGGCTGCACCTGGAGCTGTCCGGCACCGAGGCGAGCTTCGGCTTCGACCAGGAGGACCCGGAGCGGCTGTGGGTCGGCCGGCGCGAGGGCGGCCAGACGCTGCTGCGCGACCCCGGAACGCTGCACCCCTCCGCCGCGCGCTACGTCCGGCTGCCCGCGGGGCACGCGCAGGGCTACCAGGACTGCTTCGACGCGTTCGTCGCCGACACCTACCGGGCGGTGCGCGGCGAGGACGTCCCGGACGGCCTGCCCACGTTCGCGGACGGCCTGCGCGCCGTCCGGATCACCGACGCGGTGCTGGCCTCGGCGGCCGCGGACGGAGCGTGGAGAGAGGTGCCGGCATGACGCCCGGCAGGACGACGAGCGTGCGGCTGACCGGGATCAGCAAGTCTTTCCTCGGCGTCCCGGTGCTGCGCGGTGTGGACCTGGAGCTGCGCGGCGGCGAGGTGCACGCGGTGATGGGCGAGAACGGCGCGGGCAAGTCCACGTTGCTCAAGGTGCTGGCCGGGGTGCACCGGCCGGACGGCGGCACCATCGAGGTCGACGGCGCCGAGTTGTCCTTCGCCAGCCCCACCGACGCGCAGCGGGCCGGCATCGCGATCATCCACCAGGAGTTCACCCTGCTGCCGCATCGCAGCGTCGCCGAGAACGTCTACCTCGGCCGCGAGCCCGTGCGGCGGATGCAGGTCGACCGGCGGCGCATGGTGGCCGACACCCGCGAGTTGCTGGACTGGCTCGGCGAGGACGGGATCGATCCGGCCGACGCCGTGTCGTCGCTGTCGGTCGCCCAGCGGCAGGTCGTGGAGATCGTCAAGGCGCTGTCGACCGACGCTCGGGTGCTGGGCATGGACGAGCCGACCGCCGCGCTCGCCGATCACGAGGTCGAGCTGCTCTACGACCTGGTGCGCCGGCTGCGCGAGCGGGGCATCGCGATCCTCTACGTCTCGCACCGCATGCGCGAGGTGTTCGACCTCTCCGACCGGATCACCGTGCTCAAGGACGGCCGGTTCGTCACCTGCGCCCCGACGGGCGAGCTGACCTCGGAGGACCTCGTCCGGCACATGGTGGGCCGCGACCTGGGCGGGTACTACCCGGACCGGGCGGTCCCCGACGACCTCGGGCCGGTCCGCCTCGCCTTGCGCGGCGCCGGCAACGACCGCGTCCGCGACCTGAACCTCGAGGTGCGCGCCGGGGAGATCGTCGGGCTGGCCGGGCTGCAAGGGTCTGGCCGCTCGGCGGTCGCGCGCGCGGTGTTCGGCGTCGAGCCGTTCACCCGCGGCTTGTTGGAGGTGGACGGGGTGGCACAGCGGGTGACCCGGCCCCGCACCGCGGTGCGCCTCGGGATCGCGCTGGTCACCGAGGACCGCAAGGGGGACGGGCTGGCACTTCGTCAGTCCGTGCGCGACAACACGTTGCTGGTGCGCCGCGCCGCGCTGCGCGGCGCGCGCTCCCGCGCGAGGTCGGACGTGCCGGCGTTGCTCGACGTGGTGACCGTGGTGGCCCGCGGCGAGCACCAGGAGGTGCGCTTCCTGTCCGGCGGCAACCAGCAGAAGGTCGTCCTCGCCAAGTGGCTGGCGGTCGAGCCGAGGGTGCTGGTCGTCGACGAGCCGACGCGCGGCATCGACGTCGGCGCGAAGCGGGCCGTGCACGAGCTACTGCGCGATCTCGCGAGGCGCGGGGTGGCGGTGCTGATGATCTCCTCGGAGCTCCCCGAGCTGATCGGAATGAGCGACCGGATCCTTGTCATGCACGACGGTGCGCTGGCCGGTGAGCTGCCTGCCGGCGCGAGCGAGGGGGCTGTGATGGCGCTGGCCACCGGGCACGGGATCGGTGAGGTGGCGTGAGCACTCTTCAGGAGAACACCCCGCCGGTCAGGCAGAAGGCCACGCGGCCGGCGGTGCGCCGGCCGCTCACCCCGGCCGTCATCATCTACCTCGCACTCGTCGTCCTGCTCGTCGTCGGCAGCGTGCTCGTCGGGTTGCGCGGCGAGGTCCTGCTCGACCAGGGCGGCATCCTCAACATCCTCACCCGGGCCACCGCACTCGGCATCGTCGCGATAGGGCAGACGATGGTGATCCTCACCGGGTCCCTCGACCTGTCCGTCGCCTACCTGGTCGGCCTCACCTCGCTGATCGCGGCGGAGACGATGGCCGGGCGGGACGGCATGGTCGTGCCCGGCGTGCTGCTCGCGCTCGCCGTGGCAGCCGGCGTCGGTCTGGTCAACGGGCTGGTCATCACCGTCCTCAAGGCCAACGCGTTCATCGCGACGCTCGGCGTGGCGCTGATCCTGCGCGGCTACCTCGAGGACAACTACACCGGCCCGGCCGGCGACGTACCGCGCGGCTTCCAGCACCTCGGCTACGACCGGATCGGCCCGGTGCCGATCGCGGCGCTGCTCATGCTGGCCGTCGCCGCGCTGTCCTGGTGGTATCTGTCGCGGACCCGCTCCGGCTACCACATGTACGCCGTCGGCGGCGACATCGAGGTGGCACGGCTGTCCGGGGTGCCGACCCGCCGGGTCGTCATCACCGCGCACGTGCTGTGCTCGCTCGCCGCCGGCCTCACCGGGATCTATCTCGCCAGCCGGCTCGGATCGGGCGCCCCGTACGTCGGCACCGACGCCGGGTACGACCTGGAGTCGATCGCCGCCGTCGTGCTCGGCGGGACGCTGCTCGCCGGTGGCCGGGGCGGCATCGTCGGCACCATCGGCGGCGTCCTCATCCTCGCCACCTTGGACACGATCTTCGACGACCTCGAGGTCGACCCGTTCTTCAAGGACGTGGTGCGCGGGATCGTACTCGTGACCGCGGTCGCGCTCTACGCCCGGCGCATGACCGCCAACCGCGCCCGCGGGAGGTTGACATGACCTGGCGTCCCCGCCTGGCCGAGGGCACCGCGCCGGTGCTCGTCGTCCTGCTTCTGCTGCTCATCGGCCTCGCGATCGCCGGCCCGGCCTACGACGAGCCGTCCGGCTACCTGGCGCTGCTCAAGCGTGCCGCGCCGCTGATGATCCTCGCGATCGGGCAGTACTTCGTCATCGTCTCCGGCGGGTTCGACCTGTCGGTTGGCGCACTGGTGACCGCCGGGGTGGTCATCGCGGCCCGGCTCATCGACGGGAGCGAGTCCGCAACGGCGGGGGTGATCCTGCTCGTGCTCGGGTTCGGCCTGCTGGTCGGCCTGGTCAACGGGCTGATCACGACGAAACTCCTGGTGCCGTCGTTCATCGTCACGCTCGGCATGCTGCTCGTGCTCGACGGCGCGATCTTCCTGTGGACCGGTGGCGCCCCACGCGGCGCGCTGTCCGCCGGGTTCCGGACGTTCGGGCGCGGCGCCGTGGATGTCCCGGTGCTCGGCGAGGTCCCGTGGTCGGTGCTCATCCTGCTGGCGATTCTGGTGGCCGCGGCGCTGTTCATGCGCGGCGGCACCGGCCGGGCGCTGGTCGCGGTCGGTGACAACGAGGCCGCCGTGCGGCTGTCCGGCGGCCAGGTCGACCGGCTCCGGCTGCTCGCGTTCGTCCTCTCCGGACTGCTCGCCGCGGTCGCCGCGATCCTGCTCGGTGGGTTCGCCGGCGTCTCGGCGCAGGTGGGCAACGGCCTGGAGTTCCGGGCCATCACTGCCGTCGTGCTGGGCGGCGTGCTTCTCGGCGGCGGGCGCGGGTCGGTGGTGGCGGCCGCCGCCGGCGCACTGTCCCTGGAGGCCCTGTTCACGCTGCTGAACCTGCTCGGCGTGAGCGGCGCCCTCGAGTCGGCCGTGCAGGGCGTGATCATCATCGCCGCCGTCGCCTACGCCTCTCTCGGCAGCGGCGTGCGGCAGCGGCTGCGGTTGTGGCCGAAACAGCGGAACAGCGCGCAACCTGCGCAAGCTGCCTCCTCCTGAAGTCCCCCCGGTAGTAAGGAGATCAACGATAATGACCAAGAGATGGGCCCTGGTGGTCGTGGCGGGCGCGTTCGCGCTCGCCGGGTGCTCGAGCGACCTGCCTAACGACAAGCCCACCGGCGGCAAGTCATCCAGTTCGGACGCGAGCAGGTCGAAGTTCTTCGACCAGACCGAGTACGACCGGCAGCGGGCGTTCCGCGATGCCAAGCCGGAAGGCCCGGACGGCAGGCCGTGGGAGCAGATGCTCCAGCCGGAACTGGTCGACACCGCGAAGTTCGCCAAGCCCGGCGGGAACTACAACCTCTGCTTCTCCAACGCCTCGGTGGACAACCCGTGGCGGCAGGTGGGCTACAAGACCATGCAGCAGGAGGTGAAGCTGCACCCGGAGATCACCAAGTTCACCGTGCTGGATGCGGAGGCCAAGGACGACAAGCAGATCAGCGACATCCAGTCGCTGTCCGCCAAGAACTGTGCCGCGATCATCATCTCGCCGAACACCACCGCCACGCTGACGCCGGCCGTCGAGCAGGCGTGCGCGACCGGCGTGCCGGTGATCGTGTTCGACCGAGGCGTCAACACCAGATGCCAGGTCACCTTCATCCACCCCATCGGCGGCTTCGCCTTCGGCGTGGACGGCGCGGAGTTCCTGAAGGAGAAGGTCAAGCCGGGCGGCAAAGTCCTCGCCCTGCGCATCCTGCCCGGTGTGGACGTGCTCGAGCAGCGTTGGGCGGCCGCCAACGAGATCTTCGCCGACAGCGAGCTCGACGTGGTCGGTGTGGAGTTCACCGACGGTGACGCGGCCAAGACCAAGAGCATCGTGGCCGACTACATCCAGCGCGAGGGAAAGCTCGACGGCGTGTGGATGGATGCCGGCGCGACCGCCGTCGCCGCGGTCGAGGCGTTCCAGGACGCCGGGGCCGACATGCCCGCCATCGTCGGAGAGGACCAACAGGACTTCCTGCGGCTGTGGGCCGACGAGGGCCTCACCGCGGTCGCGCCGACCTATCCCACCTACCAGTGGCGCACCCCGATCATCGCCGCGCTGAAGATCCTCAAGGGCGAGCAGGTGCCGAAGGAGTGGGTGCTGCCGCAGCCGCGGATCACCGGCGACGACGTCAAGGAGTACGTCAAGCAGGACATGCCGCCACTGCACTACGCGATGTGCGGCTGCGAGGAGATGCCGGGCTACCCGGGACCGTGGAAGTGAGCGGACATCCGCTCGGGGTCAACACGTGGGTGTGGACCTCGCCGCTGACCGACGCGACCTTGGCCGCCCTCGCGGCCAAGGTCGCGGGGTGGGGCTTCGACGTGCTCGAGCTCCCGGTGGAGAACCCGGGCGACTGGGACCCGAGGCGGGCCGCCCAGGTGCTCGCCGACCACGGTCTCGGCGCCACCGTGTGCCTCGTGATGCCACCCGGTCGTGAGCTGGTCGCGGCCGACCGGGCCACCATCCGATCCACACAGGACTACCTGTTCGGCGTGGTGGACGCCGCCGCGACGGTCGGCTCGCCGGTGATCGCCGGACCGGCGTACGCCTCGGTCGGCCGAACCTGGCGGCTGTCACCGGGCGAGCGGGCCGCGGCGTACACGCAGCTGCGGGAGAGCCTTGCCCCCGTCGTCGAGTACGCGGGCTCGGCCGGCGTCACGGTGGCCGTCGAGCCGCTCAACCGCTACGAGACGAGCCTGCTCAACACCATCGGCCAGACCCTCGAGGCGATCGGCGACCTGGCGCACTGCGGGGTCGCGCTCGACGTCTACCACCTGAACATCGAGGAGACGGACATCCCGGCGGCGATCCGCCCGGCCGCCGGCCGGGTGGCACACGTCCAGGTGTGCGGCAACGACCGCGGCACGCCCGGCGCCGACCACCTGGACTGGCCGGCGATCCTCGCCGCGATCGACGAGGCGGGTTACGCCGGCCCGCTGTGCATCGAGTCGTTCACCGCGGAGAACGCGACGATCGCGACCGCCGCCTCCATCTGGCGTCCGCTCGCCGCGAGCCAGGACGCGATCGCCGTGGACGGCCTGGAGTTCCTGCGGGCGGTGATGCCCTAGAGCCGACAGCCACCTCCACCCCAGTCCGACGGCGCCGGCACGCCGCACGGTCATGACCACCCCAGTAGTTCCTCGCGTCCCAGGAGGTACCGCATCTCATGAACGTGACCTGGCGTCCCCGGTGGGGACGGTTGTTCGCGATACCCGTCGTCGGCGCGCTCGCGCTGTCCATGCTCAGCGCATCGCCGTCGCTCGCACACGAGGGTACGCACGGCCAAGCCCACGTCCTGATCTTCACCAAGACCACGCAGTTCCGGCACACGGAGGCCATCGAGCAGGGCGTGCCCGTGCTGCAGTCCGCCTTCGCCGCGGCCGGCATTACCTCGCAGCACACCGAGGACTCGTCGATCTTCAACGACGAGGACCTGTCCCACTTCGACGCGCTCGTGATGTTCCAGGCCTCGGGTGACCCGTGGACCGCCGGCGAGAAGGCGGCCATGGAGCGCTACATGAAGGCCGGCAACGGCATCGTCGCCATCCACAACGCGACCGACATGCGCGGCAACTACGCGTGGTGGGACAACATGATCGGCGCGCTGATGCCCGGGCACGCCGCCACCGGCACCAGCCCCGGGCAGCCCGGCACGGTCCGGGTCGAGGACCAGGGCCACCCGTCCACCGCGCATTTGCCGCAGCGGTGGGAACGCGCCGACGAGTGGTACAACTACTCGCTCAACGTCCGAGGCGACGCGCACGTGCTCGCCACGATGGACGAGACGACGTACGCCCCGGGCAGCAACGCCATGGGCTACGACCACCCGATCTCGTGGTGCAAGCCGTACGACGGCGGCCGTGCCTGGATGACCGGCATGGGCCACTTCGGCGCGCACTACACCGGCGAGCCGCAGCTGGTGCAGCACATCGTCGGCGGTGTGAAGTGGGCCGCCGGCATGGTCGAGGGCGACTGCGGCGCGACCACGTGGGACAAGTACGAGCGGGTGTCGCTGGACGAGAACACCAGCGCCCCGTTCGCCATGGACGTCGCGCCGGACGGCCGGGTCTTCTTCACCGAGCTGGTACGCGGCCAGATCCGGGTGTACGACCCGCGCACCCAGACCACCTCCACCGCGATCACGATCCCGGTGTACTCCGGCGGTGAGGACGGCCTGCTCGGCATCGCGCTCGACCGGAACTTTGCCCAGAACGGCTACCTCTACATCTACTACGCGCCGGCGAGCACGAACGACAGCGACCCGGCGAACTTCTTCAGCCGCCTGTCCCGTCTCACCGTCGGGCCGGGCTCGCAGATCGACCGCGCCACGGAGAAGGTCCTGCTCGAGGTGCCGGCGCGCCGGCTCCCCGATGAGCCCGGTCACACCGGCGGCGGCCTCGCGTTCGGTCCGGACGGGAACCTCTACCTGAGCGTCGGCGACGACGTGAACCCGCACTCCGAGCCGTCCGGCGGCTACGCGCCGCTGTCCGAACGGGACGGAACGTTCCACGACGCGCGGGCGACCTCGGCCAACACCAACGACCTGCGCGGCAAGCTTCTGCGGATCCACCCCGAGCCGGACGGCACCTACTCCATCCCCGCGGGCAACATGTTCGCGCCGGGCACGCCGAAGACCCGGCCGGAGATCTACGCGATGGGCTTCCGCAACCCGTTCCGGTTCTCGATCGACCCGAAGACCGGGGCCATCGGGATGGCGGACTACTCGCCGGACAACAGCAACGACAACCCGGACCGCGGACCCGCCGGCATCGCCGAGTGGAACCTCATCACCGAGCCCGGCTTCTACGGCTGGCCGCTGTGCATGGGCAACAACGAGCCGTTCCGGGACGTCGACTACCGGACGAGCCCGGTGACGGTCGGCGCGTACTTCGACTGCGCCAAGCCGATCAACGACTCGATCCGCAACACCGGCCTGACCGAGCTGCCGCCGGCCAAGCCGGCGAAGATGTGGTACGGCTACAAGCGTTCCTCGGTGCCGTCGGTGATCCCGCAGGGTGGTGGCCTGGCTCCGATGGGCGGCCCGTTCTACCACTACGACCCGAACCTGCAGTCGGACACCAAGTTCCCGGCGTACTACGACGGCAAGCCGTTCTTCTACGAGTGGGCCCGCAACAAGATGTACTCGATCATCCCGAACGGGCAGGGTGGGGTCGAGAAGGTCAACCCGTTCCTGCCGCAGCAGCAGTTCCTCGCGCCGATCGACTCCAAGTTCGGTCCTGAGGGCTCGATGTACGTGTTGGACTGGGGCGGCGGCTTCGGCCGTGACAACCCGAACTCGGGGCTGTACCGGATCGACTACATCTCCGGCTCGCGCTCGCCGACGGCGAAGATCAGCGCGTCGCCGGACTCCGGCCAGGCGCCGCTGCAGGTCCGCTTCGACGGCTCGGGCAGCACCGACCCGGAGAAGGAGCAGCTGCGGTACGAGTGGGACTTCACCGGTGACGGCGTCGCCGACTCCACCGAGCTGAAGCCGAGCTTCACCTACACCAGGAACGGCGTCTACGACGCCCGGCTCACGGTGACCGACCCGGCCGGCAAGACCGGGACGACGACGGTGCCGATCACGGTCGGCAACACGCGGCCGAAGGTCAAGTTCAACCTGCCGCCCAACGGCGCGTTCTTCGACTTCGGCGACGAGGTGAGCTGGGACCTGTCGGTCAGCGACGCCGAGGACACCCAGATCGACGACGCCGACGTGGTGATCCAGCCGGCGATGGGCCACGACGAGCACGCGCACCCGGCCGAACCGCTGCACGGGCGCACCGGCTCGGTGGTCACCGACCTCGGTGGCGGGCACGGCGAGGACATGAACGTCTTCTACGCGCTCGACGGCCGCTACGCCGACTCCGGCGGCGCGGGTGGCATCCCGAGCCTGACCGGTTCGGACACCACCCTGCTGTTCCCGAAGCAGCGGGAGGCGGAGTTCTTCGACAAGTCGTCGAACGTGACGGTCGGCCCGTCGCGGGACCTTGAGGGCCATGCGAACTCCATCACCGGCCAGAACGGCGCCTGGGCGTCGTACGACCCGGTCAACCTGCACAACGTCGACCGGTTGGTCCTGCGCGTGTCGGCCGCCGGCGCGAGCAGGATCGAGCTGCGGCGGGGCGCGCCGGACGGTGAGCTGCTCGGCACCGCGCAGGTGCCGGCGACCACAAGTGGCGGCTACGTGGACGTCCCGGTCGAGGTGTCCGACCCCGGCGAGACGTTCACCCTGTACGCGGTGTTCCCGGGCGCGGGTGAGCGGCGCCTGAACTTCATCGAGGCCGACGGCAAGGGCGTCTCGCCGACGAGCAAGCCGAAGGTCGCGGTGACCTCCCCGACGCCGGCCGACGAGCTGGAGCCGGGCGAGATCCAGGTGACCGCCGACGCGAGCGACGCGGCGAACACGATCACCAAGGTCGAGTTCTTCGTCGACGGCACGTCGATCGGCACCGACACCACGGCGCCGTACTCCATGACCTGGAACGCGTCCACCGAGAAGCGCTACCAGCTGACCGCGGTCGCGACCAACGACAAGGGCTACCGCACGAAGTCCCGCGTCGTGCAGGTCGAGGTCGGTGACCTCTACGGAGCCTGGCAGACCTACACCAACACCACCGCCGCGTTCGACCGGCCGGACCAGGACACCTGGATCATCAACGCCGGCGGCGCGAACATGTGGCAGGGAACCGACCAGTACGGCTCGGTGTACCTGCCGGCGGCGGCCGGCAACACCTGGACCGCCACGGTGAAGATCGAGAGCCAGACGAACACGAACAATTCCGCCAAGGCCGGTCTGATCGTCCGCAACGACATCACCCAGCCCGGCAAGTCGCCCGGGTACGCGGCGATGACGATGCGGGCAGGTGCCGGGTTCGAGTGGCTGCGCGACACCGACGGCAACGGCCAGCTCGACGCCAGCACCGGCGCCAGCACGACGAGCTACCCGTCCTGGGTGCGGATCGTGCGGGACGGCGGGAAGTACTACGGGTACTGGAGCAAGGACGGGAAGTCGTTCACCCTGGTCGGCGACCCGGTGACGCTGCCCGGCGCGGCCAGCCCGCAGGACATCGGCCTCGCGGTCACCGCGCACCACGCGTCGGCCACCAGCGAGGTGAAGTTCAGCGGCTTCACGCTGGTCGACCGGGCCATCCACCCGGCACCGCCGGAGACCGCTCCGGGCTGCGCCATCCGCGGCTCGGACAACTTCGACGGTGACACGCTGAACACCAACCGGTGGACCACGGTGCGGAACGCGCCGAACCTGCCGGTGCGGGTCACCAGCGGCGGGCTGGTGCTGCCGGTCACCAACGGTGACATCAACGAGGGTGCCACCGGGCCGATCAGCTACGTCGGTCAGCGCGCCAGGACCGGGCCGTGGACGATCACCACGAAGGTGACCATCCCGCACAACCGCGAGTGGCAGCACGCCGGCCTGCTCATGCACGGCACCGACAACGACTACGTCAAGGTGGCGTTCACCCGCACCTCGTCCGGCGGCCGGGTCATGGAGTTCCAGACCGAGGCCGGCGGGACGCGGACCTGGCATGCCAACGTGGGTGTGCCGGCCGACTTCCCGTCCACCGCGCACCTGCGACTGGTCAGCGACGGTCAGAAGCTGACCGCCGCGTACTCCGCCGACGGCCAGGCCTGGACTGCGCTCGCCGGCTCCGCGAACGTCGTCCCGAACGCGACCGTCGGCCTCATGGCCGCCGGGGACGCTGGGACGGCGCAGGTCAACGCCGTGTTCGACCACTTCACCAGCACGCCGGACGGCACGGACGACGGTGTCCGCGCGCCCAGCGACGAGTTCGACGGCAGCGCTCTCGACGGCTGCCGGTGGAACGCGGTGGTGCGGTACGACTCGTCCAAGGTAGCGACGAGCGGCGGTGCGCTGCGCATCGAGACCCAGCCGGGCGACATCAACGGCACCAACAACGCCTCGCCGCGGAACTTCATCCTGCAGAAGATCCCCGCGGACGTCGCCGCCGGTGACTGGACGATCGAGACCAGGCTGACCCCGGCGATGCTGCACAGGTGGCAGCTGGCCGGCTTCCTGGTCTACAACAACGACGACAACTACGTGAAGTTCGACGTCCTGGCCAACAACAACGCCGGAACGCCGACCAACCTGCACGCCGAGCTCGTCTCGGAACGCAACGCGCAGTTCGGCAACGGCGGCAACCGGTCGATCGACATCGCCGACTCGTCCGAGAGCGGCTGGTACCACCTGCGGCTGAACCGGAGTGGGAACACCTACTCGGCCCAGATCAGCGACGGCGGGGTCAACTGGACCTCGCTCGGCCAGCCGGTCACCAACGACGCCGCGATGACCTCGTTCGGCCTGATGGCGATGGGTCCGGAGCAGGTGCAGCCGGTCACCGTCGCGTTCGACTACTTCCGGATTCTCGACACCACGGCGCCGAGCCTGACCGTGTCGGTCGACCCGGCGCAGCCGAACGGCCAGCACGGCTGGTACACCTCGCCACCGACGGTCACAGCTTCGGCGAAGGATGACCGTGGCGGCCCGGTCCGGATCGAGTTCGCCCAGGACGACGGCGACTGGACCCAGTACCGCGAGCCGATCCAGGTGGCCGAGGACGGCCGGCGGGAGCTGCGGTTCCGGGCGATCGACGAGGCCGGCAACGTATCCGCGCTGAAAGCGGCGTCCCTGCCCGTCGACACCACGGCCCCGGTCGTGACCGTCGACGGTGTGGCGAACGGCGGCAAGTACGACCTCGGCAAGTCGCTGCAGATCACCGCGACAGCGCGCGATATCGCGTCCGGCGTCGACTCGGTCGCTCTCCGCCTGGACGGCGTGGCGATCGAGAGCGGTGCGGGTGTCGAGCCCACCGCGGGCGGCCACGAGCTGACCGTGGTCGCGACGGACCTGGCCGGCAACGCCACGGAGGTGACGGTCGCCTTCGAGGTCGTCGCCACCTACGACAACGCCCAGGCGCTGGTGCGGCGGTACCAGGCGGAGGGTCTGCTCAGCGACGAGCTCGCCGACGACCTGTTCGGCCAGCTCGAGGCGGCCAAGCGCACGGCGGCGGCGGGCCGGACGGACCAGGCCAAGGCTGCCCTGGACCGGTTCGCGGCGGCGGCCAGCACCGCCACCGACGAGTCGGCCCGCACGCAGCTGCTCGCGGTAGCCGGCTACCTCGTGGCGAAGCTGTGACCCGATAGTCGGGGAGCCGGTGCCGGCCGGTTCCCGACCGGGTGCCGGAGCACGCCACGCGTGCTCCGGCACCTGGTCTTCCGGGGCGGCACGGCGCATGCCGGGATCAGCTCAGCTGAGCCCCGCGATCGAGCTGGGCCAGAATCGTCGGATCGGTGATCTTCTCGTCCTCGTTGAGGAGGAGCACCTTGCTGAGGATGACACTGGTCATCCGGTCCTCGTCGGCGAACGGCAGGAACAGGCTTCGATGGGCGGTGCCGCCGAACGAGGCTGGCACCACGCACAGGTGGCTCCCGGGCTCGACGTGGATGCTGCCGCTGTTGAGGTGCACCCGATAGGTCGCCCGGTAGCCCCGGACCACGGCCGACGTGCCGTCGACGGTCACCCGGGCCAACCCGAGATCGTCGATCAGGGTGGCCAGCAGTTGCGCCCGGCTCACGGCGTGCGGCGGCGAGGCGTACCCGTGCGATTCGGTACCGGCCACCGACACGACGAGGTCCAGATCGCGCATGACCTCGGAGAACGCCACGGGTGGCACCTCTGCCAGGGGGACCACCGAGTCGGCCGCGAGGAAGCGCAGCTCGCCGACGACCGCATCACCGGCGCCGAGGTAGCCGTGCAGTTCGCAGGCCAGTGCGGCGGTGATCCCGGCGGTCACCGGGCGGGTCGCCTGGTGCTCGTGGTACTGGCGGTGGGTCGACCAGCCGCGCCCGGACAGCAACTGAGCGGCCACCTTGCCGTCGACGGTGTGCCCGGCGAATCGTCGCGACACGTCGACGGCGTCGCGCTCAGCCGGAGTCAACAGGTACAACTCGCGGAACGCCTGCTTCACCGGTTGTCGGATCCGCCGCCGCACGATCTCCGCCTGCCAGTGGGCGAGCAGGCGTCGCTCGTACAGCAGGTGGGGATGCGCTGCGGTGACCGGGCCGTCGAGGTCGATCTGATCGAGCAGGCCGACCGTGCCCGACCGGTCCTGCCAGATCAACGCGGGCAACATCGCCTGCCCGGACGGCAGGCGCCGTAGGCGAAGCAGCTCATCGGGCGTGAGCGTGCCCCCGGCGGCGACCAGCCGCTCGATCATCCCGGTACGCATCCGGCGGGCCTGGTCACGCAGCCGTTCCTGGTGTTCGCGCGTGTGCGGGTAGCGCGGGTCGTTGCGGACCGCGGCCGGCACCGACTTCAGCATCCGGCCGGCCTTGCTGACCGCGACAACCGGATCGGCGTCGCAGAGCCGCACCCCGACGGTGTAGTCGCCGACGTGCCAGTCGCCGGGGGGCTCGGCGGCGATGCGAGCCTCGCAGTCCCACTCCAGGCGACCCGCGTCGGGGAAGCCGGCAACCTGCGCCAGGTGATCGAGGGCGACCGCGACTGCGGCGGTGTGGCTGTGCCGGCGGTTCGGGCCGAGCTTCGGGCCCCGCTTCGCCACCTCGCGCAGGGCCAGATAACGATCGAGCACGGTCTCGCCATCGGCAAGCGGCAGCAGGCCGAACGCGGCGATGCCGGACAGCGCGTTGTGCTTGACCCGTTTTTCGACGGCCGCCCGGTTCCAGCCCAACGCGGCGGCGATCAACTCGCTCGGGCAGAGTTCCAGTAGTCGGCGCGTACCGTCGTCGCCGGCCTGGCGCGCGGCGGCCAGGATGGCGGCCCGCTCCTGCCGCGCCACCTCCGTCGTGGCGGTCGCCCGCACCAGTCGCAGTAGGGGCGCCGCCCCCGACAACCCGAGCACCGGCAACAGCACCTCCGCGTCACCGGCCGGCAGCCGTAGCTCGAAGGCGTACCGCCGCTCCTCGGCGGTGCGGTCACGCAGGTGTTCCACCAGGGCGGACCGCTCGTCTTCGGTCAGCTCGGCGGGGCCGAAACGGTCGGCCATCCGGCGATCATGCGGCCGGTCCAGGGCCCGGAGAATGAACCGCAGGCCACGCGGTACCAGCACCTCGGGCAGATCGTCCCAGTTGGGCTCGGGTGGCGAGGTCAGGCGCCAGGCCAGCTCGTCGAAGTAGTCGCGGACAACTGCCGCGCAGGTGGCGGGCGCCGACGTCACGGCGCCGTCCGTCCGGGAGGTCCCGCCGAGGGCCCTCCCCAGGTACTCGTCGTCGGCGAATGCCTGCTCGATGACCTCGACATCGAGCGCGCCCGCCGCGTGCAGGGCGTCCAGAACCCGCACCACGGTGTCCCGACCCGCGCGGCCCAGCGGAGTCAGCACCAACAACCGCAGCAGCCGCACATCGTTGGCGGCGATCGCCCGCTCGGCCAGCGGTTCCAGCGGTGGTGTCGGCCAGCCCACGTGGTCCACAGCAGATGCCAGCACCGCCGTACGGCGGACGGTGGGCCACGGGGCGTCCAGCACGTCTGCCGGGTCATCCGGTCTGCGTACCGGAAACGCCTCGTCGTACACGTCGTCCAGCGCGGCGCTGATGTCCCCCACGTTCGAGCCGAGATGCCCACCGGTGCGCTCGAGACTGTCGCCGGCCCCCAGCCGCCGCCGGACCTCCTCGGCGAGACTCCGCATCCCCGCCAGGTCACCGGCCTTGGCCAGCCCCTTGGCCTCGTCGACCAGCCGCCACAGCGCGTCCCGCTCGTCGCGGACCGCGTCGACATACATGTCGGGTACGTCAACCACGGATCATCCGCCGGCCAGCGCGGTCAGCCGCAGGAAGACGACGGGCTCGCCGGGGCGCAGCACGATCTCCTCGTCGAGCCGGTCGACCTGGCGTCCGGCCACGAAGACGACGAACACGTTCCGCTCGAACGCCCGATGCGCCCGGGCCACCGCTTCGGTGATGTCCGGAAGGGCGAGCGGTGCAGCCGGCAGCCGAATCACACCGCTGGCTGCCTGCGCCTGTATCTCTTCTGCCAGGAGATACTGACGATCGTGCATGTCGCGGCGCCGCGAGACGTCGACGCCCAGCAGCCGGATCTGCTCCTCAACGGCCTTCCGGATCAGCTCCCGCACCGTCGTACGGTCGTCCGCCAGCTCGACCAGCACGTCTCGCATCCGATGTCGAGCCGGGCCGGTCACCGTTTCCCGTACCTTGACCTCCAACACCGACCCGCACCCGTCCCGCCCACCGCACCCCGATCACTGACGGATCGACCATACCTGTACGTTGTCCGCCTGCTCGCCCCGAAATGGAATGCGGTTCGGGTTCTGCCACCTCCGGCCCACCGGCCGCAGGGGGCCGGCGTGCTGCGGTCTGGCCTGGACCGCCGAGGCGGGCCTCGGCGGTCTTCGACCTGTTCGGCTTCCTCGCCCCGAGGGCTAGGCGCAGGTGCCGCTGACGGTGAACCAGCAGGCCGTGTGTGGGGAGGTCTTGAAGAAGCGGAGCAGCATGTCTGCCACCTTCTGCCGCCCCGAGGTGGCCGGATGCGTCCCGTCGGAACCGAAGTCCGAGCGGGCCCAGGTGAGCCCGTCGGAGCGGGGCTGGAGACCGTTGGCCCAGAGGTACGGGCCCCAGGCCGCCCACGCCGCGGTGCCGTCGTAGTCCAGGTTGCCGGCCCGAGGGTCGGTGCCGCCCCCCGCCATCTGGGTGATCTGCGCCTGGATCACCCATTTGACGCCGAAGCCGGTCTCGTAGGCGTACGGCTCGGGGTTCAGGCTGGTCGTGGCGTAGCCGCCGTAGATCCGGCTGGAGAAGAAGACCTGCTGCAGGTTGGGGTAGCGCTTCTTGAGCGCCCGCAGGACGGCGCCCTGCTGAGTCACGAGCTGATACGCGTCGGCGTTGGCCGCGGGCAGGGACACCGACGGGTTGGCGTTGGCGACCTTGACCCAGGCGATCTGGACCTGTCGCTCGGTCAGGCCGAGGGGCGCGAGTCTGGTGTCCCGGACCCGGTCGTAGTTGGCGTCGGTCGGGGAATCCCAGGTGCCCGCGGTCTGGCCGCCTGCGGCGCCGTCGACGATGGCGAGCTTGTCGTGGTTGACCTGCGGGTCCGCGGCGGCCTGGCCGATCAGGGAGTACGGCGCGCACTGCCCGCCGGTCTCCGCGGAGCAGAACTCCTGGGTGGTGTTGGACATGCCGATGGAGAGGAGGACGTACCTGCCGTCGGCGCTCGGCTGGCCGGTGGTGTCGACGGGGCGTACGCGAAGGGCCCGGTTGACGCCAGCCGTGCGGTGGGCCTCGGGCATGGTGTTGCGGCCGGCGGGATACAGCCCGCCCTGGAAGCCGAGATAGGTGCCGCTGCCGAGGTCGTTGATGGGTAGTGGGCCTGCGGCGACCGCAGCGGGCATGCCGACGACGGTGACCGCCACGAAGGCGGCCAGCATCGCCAGAGACCGGCGAACATTGATAATCATGGCGCAGAACGTAGGAGATTTAGCGATGGCGGTCAATGCTCAGGAGGTGGCTCCCGCGACCGGGCGCTACGGCCGGCCGAGGTCGTGAGCCGCGCTCAGCAACGTCTCGAACCGGTATCAGTCCCCTGTGGAGCGCCGCCGTTGCTTGCACACACAGGTGACGTTCGATTCAATCTCGGTTAATTTCAGGGCTCTCGACCGCCGCGAGTGGCATCGGTCCCACCAGCACCGACTGCCGCCGCGGAAGGCCGACGCGCTGGGCCTGCGACGGGACGGACGGTGCCTGGCAACCGGGTACCGCTCCGCCGTGACGCGGACAGCATGGCGCATCGGGTGCCCGGCGGGCTGTGTGGAGTCAAGGTACCGAGTGAATGCGAAGGAGTACCCATGAACCCGTGGCTGCGGCGGATGGTCCCGCTGGCCGTGCTTGCACTCGCAGCGACCGGCTGTTCCAACGGGGACGACTCGTCCTCGGACGAGAATGATCTCAAGGGCAAGACCGTCAACGTGATCGGCACCTGGGGCGGCGACGAGCAGGCCGCCTTCCTGAAGATGGTCGAGCCCTGGGAGAAGCAGACGGGCGCGAAGGTGAAGTACACCGGCACCCGCGACATCAACACCGTGCTGACCACCGGCGTGGCGTCCGGCGTACTGCCGGACCTTGCCGGGCTGCCGGGCCCCGGCCAGATGGCCGAATACGCCAAGGCGGGCAAGTTGCTGCCGCTGGACGACGTGCTGGACGTCGAGGCCTACCAGCGCGACACCGCGCCGGCGCTGGTCGAGCTGGGCAAGACCGACGGCAAGATCCACGGCGTCTTCATCAAGGCCGCCATCAAGGGGCTGATCTGGTACAACCCCAAGCTCCACGACTACGGCACGAACGCACCCAAGACGTGGGCCGACCTGATGAGCCAGGCGAAGGCGAACCAGGGCCAGGCCAAGTCCATCTGGTGCCTGGGCCTGGAGTCCGGCGCGGCGTCCGGCTGGCCGGCCACCGACTGGATCGAGGACCTGGTACTGCGTACCGCGGGCCCGGAGACCTACACCAAGTGGTACGAGGGCAAGCTCAAGTGGTCCGACCCGGCCATCAAGAACGCCTTCCAGATGTACGTCAACGACGTGGTCGCCAACAGCTACGGGGGCAGCCGGACGGCGGTGGCCACGAACTTCGGCAACGCCGGTGACCCGCTGTTCGCCGGTCCTCCCGGCTGCGAGTTCCTGCACCAGGCGAGCTTCATCACCGGGTTCAGCCAGTTCAAGTCGCACACCGCGGGCAAGGACTACAACTTCATGCCGTTCCCGGACATCGACCCGCAGTACTCGGGCGCGGTCGAGGGCGCGGGCGACCTGTTCGGCATGTTCCACCGCACGCCGGCCGCCAGGTCGCTGATGAAGTACCTGGTGACGGCCCAGGCACAGGACATCTGGGTGAAGGCCGGCGGAGCCCTCTCGGCGAACAAGAACGCCACGAGTTACCCGGACGATGTCAGCAAGCGGTCCGCCGAGATCCTCGCCACCGCGAAGGTCTTCGTGTTCGACGCCTCCGACAGCATGCCGACCGCGATGAACGACGCGTTCTGGAAGGCGATGGTGGCGCTCACCAACGGCAGCAAGACGGTCGACCAGGTGCTCTCCGATCTGGACAACGCGCAGAAGGATGCGTACACGTCCTAGCCCGGCGCGGGTGGGGGTGGCCTCGCCGCCCCCACCTCCCCGATCCATCGGTCCGACCTGGAGGTGCAAGTGGAGGAATCCCGTCTGCTCACGGCGGTCGAGGTGGTGGTGGGTGTTCCGGCCGTCCTGATCGCGTACATCTGGCTCACCGAGCGATTGCTCAGCCCCGCGGATGAGCGGTGGCAGCGGCGGATCCGGCCGTGGCTGTGGATGGTGCCGGCGCTCGGGTTCCTCGGCTTCTTCCTGGTCTACCCGACGATCCGCACGATCATCCGGAGCCTGTACGGCAGGAACGAACTCGACCCGAAGTTCGTGGGTCTGGACAACTATCGTTGGTTCTTCACCAACGGCGATGCCCTGGGCGGCCTGCTCAACAACATCCTGTGGCTGGTGTTCTTCACCGTGTTCACGGTGGGGTTGGGTCTGGCGGTCGCCGTACTGGTCGACCGGGTCCGTTACGAGGCCCTGGCCAAGAGCATCATCTTCCTGCCACTGGCGATCAGCATGGTCGCGGCTGGTGTGATCTGGAAGTTCATGTACGACTACAAGCCACCGGGCGCGGCGCAGACCGGCACGGCCAACGCCCTGATCGGAACGGTCGGGCTGGGGCCGGTCGGTTGGCTCCAGTCGCCCGGATTCCGGCTCAGCACGTTCGCGCTGATCGCGGTCATGGTGTGGATGTGGACCGGGTTCGCCATGGTCATCATCTCGGCGGCGCTCAAGGGGATCGACCCCGAGCTGCTCGAAGCGGCGCGGGTCGACGGCGCGAACGAGTGGCAGGTCTTCCGGCGGATGACGCTGCCGCTGCTGGGCCCGACCCTGGCGGTCGTCTCCACCACCATGATCATCACTTCGCTGAAGACGTTCGACATCGTCTACACGCTGACCAACGGCAACTACGACACCGAGGTCGTCGCCAATCTCATGATCAAGCAGATGTTCACGTTCGGTGACTTCGGTCGGGCCAGCGCCGTCGCGGTCGTACTCCTGCTGGCGATTGTCCCGATCATGGCGTTCAACATCCGCAAGTTCCGTGCCCAGGAGTCGATCAGATGACCACGGTCGCAACGCCCAAGGCGCCCGACACCCGTGCGGCAGCCACCCGCCGGCCAGGCCGTCCCCGCCGCAACCTCGTGCTGCACCTGGTGGTCGTCATCCTGATGGTCATCTGGGCGGTGCCGACGGTCGGCCTGCTGGTGAGTTCGTTCCGTCCGCAGTCGGAGCTCTCCACCTCCGGCTGGTGGACGGCGTTCGCCCCGCCGTACCAGTTCACCATGGAGAACTACCGGGACGTCTTCCAGCAGAGCGGCATCGGCGAGGCGTTCGTCAACAGCCTGTTCATCGCGATCCCGGCCACCATCATCCCGCTGTTCGTGGCGGCGTTCGCCGCGTACGCGTTCAGTTGGATGGAGTTCCCCGGCCGCGACGTGCTCTTCGTGGTGGTCGTCGGGCTCCTGGTCGTCCCGCTCCAGACGACCCTCATCCCCGTGTTGAAGCTGTTCGCCGAATGGGGGATCACCGGCCAGTTCCTGGCCGTGTGGCTGGCCCACACCGGGTACGGCCTGCCGTTCGCGGTCTACCTTCTCCGCAACTTCATGGGCTCCCTGCCGCGTGCCGTGTTCGAGTCGGCGTTCATGGACGGTGCCTCGCATGTGACGGCCTTCTTCCGGCTCGCGGTGCCGATGAGCGTGCCGGCCTTTGCCGCGCTGGCGATCTTCCAGTTCCTGTTCGTGTGGAACGACCTGCTCGTCGCGCTGATCTACATCGGGCTCGCGAACTCGGACAACCTGCCGATGACGGCGGCCATCGCCAACCTGGTCAACTCCCTCGGCGGCGGCTGGTACCTCCTCGGCGCCGCGGCGTTCGTGTCGATGGCCCTGCCGTTGGCGGTATTCTTCGGCCTGCAGCGCTACTTCGTACGCGGCATCGTGGGCGGAGCGGTCAAGGGCTGACCCGCCGTGCCGCCGGCGACCGGCCTCGCCGTGGTCCCGGATCCGGGCGACGGTGCCGGGCGGCGGTGCCGGGCGACGGTGCCGGGCGGCGGTGCCGGGCGACGGTGCCGGGCGGCGGAGGTGCCGGGGACCGCACCGGTACGGCGATCGTGAGTACGGGTGCTCATCCGCGGCGGAGTCCGTACCGGAAGGATCGGGTCGTGAACAGGATGACGCGTGCCCTCCTCGCCGCTCTGCTCCTCGCTGTGGCGGCCGTCGCCACCTGGTGGGCCTGGTTGGGGTGGAACACCGGCTACACCATCGACCCCGAGACCGGCGCGATCAGCGGGCCGTACTCGGTGTGGCAGGTCGCCGGCTGCGTGCTCACCCTCGCCGCGGTCGCCGCCGTCGCCGGCTGGCGGCTCAACCCGTGGCTGGTCGCCCCGGTGCTGACGGTCGCCTTCACCGCCGCCTGGACGGTGCACGCGGCCTCGACCGACGACAGCGGGCTCTGGGCGGTGGGGGCGGCGCTGGTCCTCGTCGGGACCGGGATCGGGACCACGGTGGTGAGCGGGGTCGCCCACCTGCTCCGGCGACGCCGGGGCTGAACCCCGAGCAGCCGGCCGTGCCCGTGTCGCGGCACCCGCCGACCACCTCGACCGAGCGGGCCGCCCCCGCCGGGGTCGCAATCGCCCGCTCGGGCAGCCGCACCGACGGATAGCCGACAGGACGCCGTACCCCCGCCCGATGCATTGTTTATGCAGGTGGAGAGGCTGCGGACGGCGGGCCACGCCGCATCCCTCCGGCCCGGCGGCGACAGCACGGTTGCCGCCGGACGCCGCCATCGCCGGGCCCGGCCCGACCGTCGCGGCGGACACGGCCCCCGCCGGTCCGACCGCGCCCACGGCCACGTCGCGTCCCGGTCGACCCCGTCCCGGGCGCCAGCCAGGGCCGGTGTCAGCTCCCGAACCGGACAAGGACGTCACCACCTTCGGTCGACGCCGCCGGCGTCCGCTCCGCCCCGATCGGCGGCAGCTCCGGGCGCGCCTCGACCGGGCGCACCGGCGAGAGCCGGGCGTACGAGCAAGAGAGGAGGGGGCGGGCATGGCCGCTCCCACCGTCACCGCGAGCCTGAACGCCGCGACCTACTCCCCGGGCGACCAGATGACCCTGACCGTCACCTACGGCGACCCGGACACCAGGGCCGTCACCGTGACCATCGTGGTGACCGACGCCCAGGGCAACAGCAGCGCCCCGGTCAGGGCCAACGCCGTCATCGATCCGCTCACCGTCACCGTCACCGACGACACCGGGCGTACCTGGACCAGGCTGTCGGACAACGGGTCGGTGGCCGTCTACCGGGCGGTGGCGTGATGCCCCGGGTCACCGTGACCGTCCGCGACAAGGCCGGGCACGCCGCCGCCGCGACCGCCGACTTCGCCCTCGCCCCACCGGTGCTCGGCGGCTACTACCTCGCGGGCAACGCCGACCCGACGGCCGACATGGCCGGCGGCAACTTCCGCTCGCTGACCCAGTACCGCAGCCTCGCCGACGGCTACACGTTCCCCGGATACAACAAGCCCTGGCTGCTCACCCTGGGCCGCGGCGGGTTCGCGGTCAACGTGGTGCTGGAGCTGAAGCACTACGGCGCGACCACCACGGCGGCGCAGACCTTCACCGTGGACGGCGTCAGCTACACCGCCCCGGCGCCCGCGATGACCATCCAGCAGCGGCCGGGGACGACCTGGCCGAAGGCGTACGGGTACGGCCAGGTGCTCGCCGGCCGCTGCGACGGGCTCCTCGCCCGGGCGCTGTCGCAGTATCGGACCATGGGCTTCGGGGTGAACATCCAGCTCGCCTCCGAACTGGACACCGACCACGAGTTCGGCACCACCGAGTCCGGGGTGTCGTACGGCTGGGCGGAGTCGGACGCCCGGGCGGTGCAGGCGATGACGTACATCGTGAACTGGTTCAGGGCCCGCGCGCTGCCGGCCGGTACGACCTTCTCGGTCGGGTCGGGCGGCTTCGACCGGGCCTGCTTCCAGCGCACCCACCCGGAGCCGCTGATGGCGAAGCTGGACTTCCTCCAGTGGAACGCCTACGCCACCGATCCGAGCCACACCGCGCTCGGCCGGTTCCGCCGCACCAAGGACTGGGCGGTGGCCGACCTCGGGCCGGTGGCGCTCTCCCGCCCGGTGATCATCGCCGAGTGGGGGGTGCGGGCCGCCGAGTTCCCCGACCAGGCGGCCTGGATCGCCACCGTGCCGGCGGCCATCGCCCAGCTCAACGCCGAGCGGGGCCCCCGGATCGTCCGGACCAACTACTTCAACTCGAACTGGGGCGCCCTCGCCCCCAGGACCACCGGGCTGGCGGCACTGCGTTCGGCGTACGCGACCAGGCCGTACGTGTGAGGGCAGCCGCGTCCGCAGTGACCCCGCTCGCCCGGCGGGCGCTCGCGGCGCGGGGCCCGCCCGGCGGGCCGCTACCCTCGCCGGACCAGCGACGGCGACGGGAAGCGAGGCGGCGATGAGCGGGATCCGGTGGGGCGTGGTGCTGCCCCAGGGCTGGCGGTCGGACCTCACCCACCTGCCCGACCCGGTGGCGCAGTTCGAGGCGATGGTCGGGGTGGCCCGCGAGGCCGACGAGCTGGGCTACGACTCGGTCTGGCTCTACGACCACCTCCAGGCGGTCTCGGGCGAGCCGGAGACCACCTTCGAGTGCTGGACCAGCCTCGCCGCCATCGCCCGGGAGACCCGCCGGGTGCGGCTGGGGCAGATCGTCACCTGCAACAGCTTCCGCAACCCGGCGCTGCTGGCCAAGATGGCCGCCACCCTGGACGTGGCCAGCGGCGGCCGGGCGTTCCTCGGCCTCGGCGCCGGCTGGGACCAGCGGGAGTACGACGCGTACGGCTTCCCGCAGCCGTACCCGTCGACGGGGGAGCGGCTGACCCGGCTGGACGAGGCGGCCCGGGTGGTGACCGCGATGCTGCGCCGGCCGGTCGCCACCGTCGAGGGCCGCCACCACCGGGTACGCGACGCGCAGAACGTGCCGGTCGGGGTGCAGCGGCCGTACGTGCCGCTGATGGTCGGCGGCGCCGGCGAGAAGCGGACCCTGCGGACGGTGGCCCGGTACGCCGACGCCTGCAATCTGACCGACCACACCGACCCGGCCTTCTACCGGCACAAGCTGGACGTGCTCGCCGGGCACTGCGCCGAGGTGGGCCGCGACTACGGCAGCATCCTGAAGACCGCCGCCCTGTCGGTCTTCACCGGCGCGACCGACGCCGAGGTGACCGCCCGGCTGGCCCCGCACCTGGGTGGCCGCGACCGGGCGGAGGTGGCGGCGGGCAGTGCCGTCGGCACCCCCGGCGAGCTGGTCGATCTGTTCGGCGGCCTGGCCGGCGCCGGCATCGGGTACGTGATGCTCTACTTCCACGAGCCGACCGATCTGGAGTCGATGAGGCTCTTCGCCCGCGCGGTCATCCCGCAGCTGCGCTGATCGCGGCCTCGGGCCGGTCCGCGCCGGCGCCCGCTCAGGTGGTGAACTCGGCGGTGATGGTGCGCAGCGCGCGGGTCAGGTCGGCGGCGGACGGGACGCGGTCCGGGTCGACCAGCCACTGGGCCGCCAGTCCGCCGAGCAGCGTCTGGTAGAAGGCGCCGAGGGTGAGGGCCTGCGCCTCGTCGGCCACCGGATCGAGGTCGTGGAACACCTCGGCCAGCCCGATCCGGGCCTGGTGGTTGGCGGTGGCGAACGCCTCCCGCAGCTCAGGCGACCGGTCCATCTGCGCGATTAGCTCGAACTGGATGGCCCAGAGCGGCCGGAGCCGGGCGAAGGACTCGATCACCCTGGTCCAGGCTGCCTCGAACCGCTCCTCGGGGCTGGCGCCCGGCCCGACCTCCACCGCGAGTGTGCGTCGCAGTTCGTTGCCCCAGTCCGCCATCGCCTCGACCAGGGCCTCGTCCAGCAGCGCCCTCGTGGTGCGGAAGTGGTAGCCGATGGCGGCCAGGCTGGTGCCGGAGGCGGCGGCGATGTCCCGGGCGGTGGTGCCCGAATACCCCTTCTCCATCAGGCAGCGCCTGGCACCGGCGAGCAGGTCTTCCCGGTTTCCCATGCCCGCAGCCTAGCGGAACCCTGGCACGAACGTCTTGCACAGATGTCTAAAACGTTTGTACAGTCGGGTCATGACCGACGTACTGATCTCCGGCGGTGGCATCGCCGGCCCCGCGCTGGCCTGGTGGCTGCGCCGCTACGGTTTCCGTCCGACCGTCGTCGAACGCGCCCCCGCGCCGCGCGGCGGCGGCTACAAGGTGGACATCCGGGGCGCGGCCCTGGAGGTGGTCGACCGGATGGGGCTGCGCGAGCACATCCGGCGGCACGACACCGACATGCGGCTCGCCCGCTTCGTCGACGCCGCCGGCAACCAGCTCGCCACCATGGACGCCCGGATCTTCGGCGGCCGGGAGGGCGACGACGCCGAGATCATGCGCGGCGACCTGGCCCGCGTCCTCACCGAGGCCACCACCGACGACGTCGAGTACGTCTTCGACGACTCCGTCGCCCGGCTCACCCCCACCGCCAGCGGGGTGGAGGTGGTCTTCGAACGCTCCGAGCCCCGGATGTTCGACCTGGTGATCGGCGCCGACGGGCTGCGCTCGACGGTACGCCGGCTGGCGTTCGGGTCGGCGGCGTCCCAGCTGCGTTCGCTCGGGCACCACATCGCGATCTTCCCGGTGCCGGGACATTTCGGCCTCGACCGCACCGAACTGATGCACGTCACCCCGGGGCGCACCGTCGGCGTCTACCGGACCGCCGGCGCGCCCGACGCCCGGGCGCTGTTCCTGTTCCGGTCACCGGCCGGCGGCCACGGCGACCGCGATGTCGCCGCCCAGAAGGCGCTGCTGGCCGAGGCGTTCGCGGGCCAGGGCTGGCGGGTGCCCGAGCTGCTGGAGGCGATGCGCCACACGCCGGACTTCTATCTCGACTCGATCAGCCAGGTGCGGATGCCGCGCTGGTCCACCGGCCCGATCGCGCTGGTCGGCGACGCGGCGTACGGGCCGTCGCCCGCCTCCGGGCAGGGCACCAGCCTCGGCCTGGTCGGGGCGTACGTGCTGGCCACGGCCCTGGCCCACGCGGGCGGCGATCCGGCTGTCGGGTTCGCCGACTACGAGCGGCGGATGCGCCCCTTCGTCGAGGCGAACCAGCGGCTCGCCGACCGCAACCTCCGGGGGATGGTGCTCGGCTCGGCGGCGCAGATCCGGTTCCAGCTGCTGATGCTCCGGTTGATGCCACACCTGCCCGGCCGGGAGCGCATGATCCGGCGGGTGGCCGAGCCGATCGGCCGGGCCGCGAATGCGATCACCCTGCCGGATCCCGCCCCGGCGCCGCGCGGCGCCTGAGGCCGGGGCTCGCGGCGCCGGCGGTCGGCAGCTCCCGAGGCCGGGGTTCGCGGCGCCCGAGGTCGGCGGGCCGGGGCGCCGGCGGCCGGCGGGCGGCGGCTGCAGGGAGCGGCGGGCCGAGATGCCGCCGGTCAGGGCCGGGGTGGTTGCCCGCCGAGCCGGTCGACGTACGCGTCGCGCAGCTCGGCCCAGCCGAACTCCTTCGCCTCCGCGCCCCGGATCGGGCCGACCGGGTCGCCGGCGAGCAGGTGGTCGGCGACGTCGAGGCAGAGGTGCCAGCCGGCGGCCACCATCGGCAGCATCCCCCGCTCGGCGAGCGTGTGACGGAGACAGAGTCGGGTGCCGGGGCCGGTGGGGCTGAGCTCCCACCGGAGCAGGTCGTCGCCCCAGGTGTATTCGAGCAGGTGGGGCGGCTCGGCCCGGCGTACCGTCGCGGGTTGCGCCACCACCGCGTCGCCGTCGACCAGGGTGAGTACCGCGGCGCCCGGGGCGCCGAGGTCGCGGTCGGCCAGGAACGGCGCCCACTCGCGCAGCCGGGCCGGGTCGGTCAGCGCCGCCCACACCTTCTCCGGCGCGTGCCGCAGCTCGCGGACGAACAGCAGCGTCCACCGGTCGCCGTCGGGTTCGGCGGCGATCTCGGCCGGGGGGCCGGGTCGGAACGAGTCGCGGTCCATGGTCACTCCTTGTCGAGGTGGCGCTCCAGGGCGTCCAGGTGCGCGGTCCACATCTCGCGGTACGGCGCGAGCCAACCGTCCACGGCGCGGAACGGGCGTACGTCGAGGCGGTAGATGCGGTGCTGCGCCGCCGTGCGGCAGGAGACGAAGCCGGCCTCGCGCAGCACCTTGAGGTGCTTGGAGACGGCCGGCTGGCTCACCCCCAGCATGTCGACCAGCTCGCCGACGCTGCACTCGGAGCGTCGCAACGCGTCGAGGATCCGGCGTCGGGTCGGCTCGGCCAGCACGGTGAAGGCGTCGACGGTCACTGCCACAATATGCCGCAACGTTCATATGCCTGTCAAGGAATGAAAGGGGAGCCCTCTGCTGGCGGCCCACCACCCCTGCCAGGCCGGGGTTGCCGTTCGGGTCCGGACACGACGACGCCGCCCGGTCCATATGCTCGGGACATGGAACTGCGGATCTTCACCGAACCCCAGCAGGGCGCCAGCTACGACCAGCTGCTCGCCGTGGCCCGCGCCGCCGAGGACGCCGGGTACGGAGCCTTCTTCCGCTCCGACCACTACCTGAAGATGGGCTCGGTGACCGGCGAGCCCGGGCCGACCGACGCCTGGACCACGCTGGCCGGCCTGGCCCGGGACACCTCCCGGATCCGGCTCGGCACGCTGATGACCGCCGCCACCTTCCGGCTGCCCGGCCCGCTCGCCATCACCGTCGCGCAGGTCGACCAGATGAGCGGCGGCCGGGTCGAACTGGGTATCGGCACCGGCTGGTACGCCGAGGAGCACACCGCGTACGGCATCCCGTTCCCCAGCCTGGGGGAGCGGTTCGCGCGGCTGGAGGAGCAGCTCGCGGTGATCACCGGGCTCTGGGCGACCCCGGCCGGCAAGACCTTCGACTTCCTCGGGACGTACTACCCGGTCACCGACTCGCCGGCGCTGCCCAAGCCGGTGCAGCAGCCGCGCCCGCCGATCCTCCTCGGCGGGATGGGCCCGAAGCGCACCCCGCGCCTCGCCGCCCGGTACGCCGACGAGTTCAACCTGCCCTTCGCCTCAGTGGAGGACACCGCGGCGCAGTTCGCCCGGGTCCGCGCGGCGTGCGCCGAGACCGGCCGCGACCCGGCCACCATGCGCTGGTCCAACGCCCTGGTGCTCTGCTGCGGGCGGGACGACGCCGAGGTCGCCCGCCGGGCCGAGGCGATCGGCCGGGAAGCCGCCGAGCTGCGCGAGAACGGCCTCGCCGGCACCCCGGCCGAGGTGGTCGACAAGATCGGCCGGTACGCCGCGACCGGCAGCGAGCGGATCTACCTCCAGGTGCTGGACCTCGCCGACCTGGACCACCTGGAGCTGGTCGCCGCCGAGGTGATGCCGCAGCTCTGAGCCGGCCGCGCCGGCTCGCGCAGCACGGTGTCCAGCCGGCCGTCCCGGTCGCCGTCCAGGTCGGTGACCACCTGGGTCGACCCGTCGAGGTGGTGGGTGACGATCGAGACCGCGCCCGGCCCGGCCGCGCGGCGCCGGACCGGGCCCCGGCGGCGGTGCGGGTTCCGGCTCGGGCGTGGGCGCCGGCACCGGCGCGGTCGGGTCGCCGTGCAGGGTGGGGTCGCGGTAGCTGCTCATGGAGCCCTGTTTCCCCGTGGACGGCGACGACAACCGTGCCGGATGATGCACACGGTGGTCACCGACGGGGGTATGACGTGGAACTGCACCGCAGGCCGGGCCGGCACCTGCTGCCGGCGATCTGCATTCTGGCCGGGATCGTCCTGTTGACGGTCGGTGACGGCGGTGGGTTGCTGCGGACCCTGGTGGCCCTCGGCGGGATCGCGCTCGGCGTGGTGGTGCTCGTCGGCGCGCTGCGGCCGTTCCGCTTCGTCGTCGACGCCGACGGCCTGACCGTCCGTCGTCCGGGCCTGCGCCGGGCGATCCGCTGGCCGGAGCTGGCCGCGGTGGTGCTCGACCAGCCGGCACCCCGCTCGGGCGTACCGGCCGCCCCGCGCCTGCTCGCCGTGCCGGCCACCGGCGCCGGCATCGGCCCGCTGGACGCCCGGCACCCGCTCGACGACCGGCCGGCCGTCGAGCTGCTCGACCTCGCCGGGATCCGGGAGTCGCCGGAGGAGATCGCGACGGCCCTGGCCCGGTACGCCGGCGACCGATTCCTCGACGCCCGCGCGCTGCGCCGGGGCGCGTTCCCCGACCCCGACCTCACCCTCGGCCTGCGCGGCTACCGGGTCGACGTGGTCGACGCGCTGATCCGGCGCGGGCAGGAGGCGCTCGCCTCGGGCGATCCGACGCGACGCCGAACGGCCGGGTCCGAGATCGCCCAGGCCCGGCAGGCCGGCCTGCCGGTCGACCTGCGCGGCTACGGCACCCTCGAGGTGGACCAGGCGCTGGACGCCCTCGCCGCGGCGCTGACCGACGAGGCCGCCGACCAGGACGCCTCGTGACCGACGTCCCCCGCCGCAACTGGGCCGGCAACGTCACGTACGCGGCCCGCCGCTTCCACCGGCCGGCCAGCGTGGACGAGCTGCGCCGGCTGGTGGCCGGCAGCGACCGGGTCCGGGCGGTCGGCACCGGCCACTCCTTCAACCGGCTCGGCGACACCGCCGGCGACCTGGTCTCGCTCACCGGGCTGCCGCGCACCGTCGAGGTCGACCGGGAGCGCGGCACGGTCACCGTCGCCGCCGCCCTGCGGTACGGGGACGTGGCGGCCCGCCTGCACGCCGAGGGGCTGGCCCTGGCCAACCTGGCCTCGCTGCCACACATCTCGGTGGCCGGGGCGGTGGCCACCGGCACCCACGGCTCCGGCGACGGCAACCGCAACCTGGCCGCCGCGGTGGCCGGCCTGGAACTGGTCACCGCCGACGGCGACCTGCTCACCGTGGGCCGGGCCGACGGCGACCGGTTCGCCGGCATGGTGGTGTCGCTCGGCGCGCTCGGCGTCGTCACCCGGGTCACCCTGGACGTGGTGCCGACCTTCGCGATCCGCCAGTACGTCCGCCGCGAGCTGCCCGCCGACCGGATCGAGGCGGCGTTCGCCTCGGCGTACAGCGTCAGCGGCTTCACCTCCTGGCGGTCGTCCCGGATCGACCAGGTCTGGCGCAAGCAGCTCGCCGACCAGCCGCCGCCCCCGGCGGACTGGCTGGGCACCGTCGCCGCCGACGCCCCGCTGCACCCGGTACCCGGCCTGGACCCGGTCACCTGCACCGCCCAGCTCGGCGAGCCCGGCCCGTGGCACGAGCGGCTGCCGCACTTCCGGCTCGGCTTCACCCCGAGCAGCGGCGACGAGCTCCAGTCCGAGTACCACCTGCCCCGCGCGGCAGCGGCCGGGGCGCTGGCCGCGCTGGACGGGATGCGGGACCGGATCGCCGCGGTGCTCCAGGTCGGTGAGCTGCGCACGGTTGCCGCCGACGACCTGTGGCTCAGCCCCCAGCAGGGGCGGGACAGCCTGGCCGTCCACTTCACCTGGGTCGACGACCCGGCGGCGGTGCTGCCGGTGGTCGCCGAGGTGGAGGACCGGCTGGCCCCCTTCGCGCCCCGACCGCACTGGGGCAAGGTGTTCACGCTGGACCCGGCGTCGGTGGCCGCCGCCTTCCCCCGGTACGCCGACTTCGCCGCCCTGCTGACCGAGCTGGACCCGACCGGCACGTTCCGCACCGACCTGCTCGACCGCTACTTCCCGCGCTGAGCCGGCGTACCCCCGGGGCGGGTCGGGCCGGGCGTTGACTCACAGGCATGACGGTCAGCAGTGTGTGGCGGTCGGGCACCACTCTCCGTAGCGCAACAACCGGGCGCGCGGCGTCCGCGCCGACGGACACCACTCTCCGCAGCCCCCGACCGAAGCGGGCACGAGGTGTCGGGTACGGGCGCGCCCGGCTGCCTAGCGTGGATCTCGGCAAACGGGAAGGAGACCAGGTGCTGGAGCGGCTGAACGAGGCCATGGCCCACGTCGAGCGTCACCTCGACCAGCGGATCGAGGTCGCCGACCTGGCGCGGATCGCCCTCACGTCGGAGTACCACCTCCGGCGGATGTTCTCCGCGCTGGCCGGCATGCCGCTGTCCGAGTACGTCCGCCGCCGGCGGCTCACCGTGGCCGCCGCCGAGGTGATGGCCGGCGAACGGACGTTGCTCGACATCGCGGTCCGCTACGGGTACGGCTCGACCGAGGCGTTCACCCGGGCGTTCCGCGCGCTGCACGGGGTCGGGCCCGGTGAGGCCCGGCGGACCGGCGCGGTGCTGCGCTCCCAGCAGCGGTTGTCCTTCCGCCTCGTCGTCGAAGGGAGTGGCAGCATGCGGTACCGCGTGGTGGAGAAGCCGGAGTTCCGGCTGGTGGGCCGGCGGGCCCGGGTGCCCCTGGTGCACCAGGGGATGAACCCGGCGATCGTGGAGTTCATCCGGAGCATCGACAAGCAGACGGTGGCCCGGATCGCGGCCCTGTCCGACCAGGAGCCGGCGGGGATCGTCAACGTCAGCGACAGGCTGGGCAGCGACCGGGCGGAGGGCACCGAGCTGGACTACTGGCACGGGGTGGTCACCGGGGCGGACGCGCCGGCCGACCTGGACCAGGTGACCGTGCCGGCCGGGACGTGGGCGGTCTTCGAGACCTCCGGCGAGTTCCCGGCCGCCGTGCAGGAGCTGTGGCGGGACGTCTTCACGCAGTGGTTCCCGTCCAACCCGTACCGGGGCCGGCCGGGACCGGAGATCTCCCGTAACCGGATCTCGGAGGACGGCGCGCACGTGGACACCGAGCTGTGGATCCCGGTGGAGCGGGCCGTCACGAACACCGTGCTGTAGCCGGGCGGGGCGGGCCGCACCTCACCGCGCCTGCTGGCGACGCCGGCAGGCGCGGTGGATGGTTCTCACCGCGCCTGCCGTACCAGCGGGGTGACCAGGGTGAGCAGCAGCAGGAACGCCACCAGGGCGGCGACGGTCCGCACGTCGTTGAACAGCTCCCAGCGGCGCAGGATCGCCGCGTGGTCGGGCGGGGCCGAGGTGACGGCCCACACCTTGATCTGGCTGTTGATCGGCACGTTTCCGAACCGGGTGACCAGGAATGAGGTCGCCACCAGTGCGGACGCGACGGCGGCCAGCCGTCGGGCGGCGCCGCGCAGCAGCACGGCCAGTGCCAGCGAGCTGAGCATCGCCAGGCCCATCGTGGTCTGCATGACCGGGCCGTTCATTTTCATCAGCGCCGTGTGGAAGGTGAGCCGGACGTCCAGCGGCACGGCCTTGAAGGTCTGCGCGACGTTGACCGCGCCGTAACCGAAGGCCCCGGCGAGCAGGCCGGTGAAGAGCAGCGCGAGCGCGCGTACGGCGGGGACCAGTCGTGGGTGCTCGGTCACGCCTTTTGCCTGACGGTGAGCGTCCGGGTGAGCGTGTCGACGCGGCGCAGCCGACCGTCGGGCGCGAGCTGGCCGAAGAGGTGGATGTCGCTCGCCACCGGGCGACCACGCGAGACGGCGTGCAGGGTGTAGCGGGCCGCGACCCGGTCACCGCAGGTCAGTGTGTCGTGGATGTCGAGCCGGCATTCGGTCGCGTTGCGGCGGGCCGGTCGGGCGTGGTCGATCAGCCGCTGCCGGTTGAGCGGGAGGCCGTCGTTGTGCCAGACGAGGTCCGGGGTGTGGTAACGGTCCAGGACGACGGCGGGCTCTTCCTCGCCGAAGGCCATCTCCTGTACGTAGGACCGTAGGTAGCCGGCGAGGTCGCTGCCGGGCAGTGCTGTCATGTCGCTTCCCCTTAGCCTTGACGATGCCGTAAAGGTTAAGGGTTTCCGTGTAGCGTTGACAAGCGTGTCAGAGGTGAATTCCGGAGAACGGCCGCGACGGATGCGTGCCGAGGGACGGCGCAGCGTGGTCGCCATCCTCGACGCGGCGATCCGGATCCTCGGCGAACGGCGGCCGCACGCCAGCATGGACGAGGTGGCGAGCATGGCCGGAGTCTCCCGGCAGACTGTCTACGCCCATTTCCCGTCCCGCGACGCGCTGCTCGGCGCCGTGGCGCGCCGGATCACCGCGCAGGTCGTGGCGGCGATGGACGCCGCCCACCTCGACCAGGGCCCGGCCGTCGAGGCGCTGCTGCGGCTGCTCGACGTCAACTGGCGGGCCTTCGAGCAGCTTCCGCTGCTGAGCACCATCCCCGAGACCGACGCTGTGGAGCTGCATGTGCCGGTGTTCGAGCGGCTGGAACGGCTGATCCGACGCGGGCAGCGCGCCGGCGAGTTCGACCCGGCCGTGACGCCGGCCTGGCTGATCGCCGCCACCGTCGCCCTCGGGCACGCCGCCGGAAACGAGGTCGCCGCCGGCCGGATGTCCGCCGCCGCCGCCGAGGCCGCGCTGCGTGTGAGCGTCCTGCGGGTGTACGGGGCCACCCCGTCCTCGCCCGCCTGACGGCGCCCGGGCGGCCTAGCGGCGGCTGCCGGCCATCTGGTCGCGCAGGCTGCCGCGCTGCACGGCGCGACTGATGTCGCTGGGCGAGATGATGCCGACCAGCCGCTGGTCGGTGACCACCAGCGCGCGGCCGTCCGCGCACTGGCTGAGCCGGGGGAGCAGGTCGTTGAGCTGCTCCTCCGGCCGGGCGAGTACCAGATCCTCGGCCCGGCAGGACACCTCGCCCAGGGTGGCGGTGCCCCGACGGTCGGCGGGGATGCCGCGGACCCGGTCGAGGGTGACCAGGCCGATCGGCCGGCCGTCCTCGGTCAGCGGCAGCGTCGAGTGCCGGTACGCGAAGAGGTAGTGGTCGATGAAGTCGGCCACCGTCATGTCCGCCGAGGCGGTCTGCGGCTGCGGGGTCATCACGTCGCCGACCCGCACCCCGTGCAGGGCGCTGCCCATCCGGGCCTGGCGCTCCTCCACGCCGGCCGCCCCGATCAGGAACCAGCCGATCAGCGCCAGCCAGAGCCCGCCGACCCCGAAGCCGGTCAGGAACTGCACGAGCCCGAGGCCGATCAGCAGCGCGCCGAGGACCCAGCCGGCCCGCGCGGCCACCACGGACGCCTTCGTCCGGTCGCCGGTGGCCTTCCACACCGCGGCGCGCAGCAGCCGGCCGCCGTCCAGCGGCGCCGCCGGCAGGACGTTGAAGATCGCCAGGAGGATGTTGATGCCGGCCAGCCAGGCCAGCGAGCCGAGCACCAGGCCGCGCTGCCCGGCCAGCGTGAGCACCACGGCGATGGCGCCGAAGAAGGCGCCGACCAGCAGGCTGACCAGCGGGCCGATCCCGGCGATGCGCAGCTCCGCGCCGGGATCACGCGCCTCTCCGCGCAGCTCGGAGACGCCCCCGAACAGCCACAGGGTGATCCCCTCGACCTGGAGGCCGTTGCGCTTGGCGATCACCGCGTGGGAGACCTCGTGGGCCAGCAGGCCGAGGAAGAAGACCACCGCGGCGACCAGCCCGGCGAGCACGTACTCCCAGGTGGGCCGGTGTGGGTAGGCCCTGGGGAACTGGTTGGCCGCCAGCGCCCAGGCGATCAACAGGAAGATGAACAGGACGCTCCAGTTGACTCCGACGGGTACGCCCGCGATCCGGCCAAGCCGGAAGGTCGCCCTCATGCCCCCGTCATACCCCCGGGAAGCCGTCTCATGCCAAGGCCGGCGTTACCGTCCGACCGGTTGGCCGTGCCGACCGAACATCCTTCCGAGTGGTGGCCGGCGGCCTTCCGCTGATCGGGCAGGCGAACGGTAGGGTGCGAGAGCTGAGCCGGAGCGGCACGCAAGCCGCTCAACACTCACGCCAGGACCTGGCTGGGCAATCCGGCGCTGGAGGCGGTGCGTAACGAGATCGTGGCGCTGCTGGATGCCCGCGGCGCGGTGATGTCCGCCGAGGAGCTGCGCCTGCGGCTTCGGCCACTAGTTCGACGGTGGTCCGGGACACGGCCGAAGTCTCCCACCTCGCACCCTGGGCGGCCTGAGTCGCCATGCCGACACGCGCGCGGACATGGATGCGTCGGCCAGTAGTCGTCGGCCGGGCCCCGCCCAGCGGCGGGACCCGGGCGCGGGCGGGTCAGACGCGCACGCGGACAACCTGCGGGTCATGGTCGCTGGCCCGATCGGCGAACTCAGCGTTGACGTGTAGGACGTCATAGTCGTAGGCGGTGAACGACGAGCTGATGCAGATGTGGTCGAGCACCTGCGAGTTGCCGTCGTAGACGTAGCTGTAGCGCTCGCCCGCCGGCAGGGTGGTGACCAGGTCGGTGAGGCTGGTGCCGCTCACCAGGTTGGCCATGGTGGTGGAGAACTCGAAGTCATTGATATCACCGAGAACCACCACGCGGGCGGTGGGCTGCACCGAGAGGATCTGCTTGACGAACGTGTTCACGATGCTCGCCTGCGCCTGCCGCTTCGTCTCCGAACTGCGGGTGGGCGGCTGGACCCGGGCGTACAGCGGCTGGTCGCCACCCTTGGAGCTGAAGTGGTTGGCGATCACGATGACCGTCTGGCCCTGGAAGGTGAACTCGCCGGCCAGCGGCTTCCGGGTGGCCGACCAGTTGCTGTCGGTCGGGCTGATCCGGCCGGGCGAGTACGACAGCTGGGCCTTCCCACCGTTGTTGACCACGGTCGTCGCGGCGGTGGCGGTGCCGCCGGGACGGTCGGTGAACGCCACCCGGGCAGGGTTGAACAGGAAGCCGACGCGGATGTTGCCACCGGGCTCGCCGCCGTCCTGGCCGTTCTGCGGGTTGATCTGGCGGTAGCCGTAGCTGGGACCACCAGCGGCGATAATGGCGTTGATCAGCTTGGTGAAGGTCCGATCGGCGGCGACGACTCCATCATCGGTCGGGCCGCTGTTGTCCTGCATCTCCTCAAGGGCGACGACGTCGGGGGAGCGCAGGTTCGCAACGATCCCGGCGGCGAGCCGGTCGAACTTCGACTGCGGGTCGGTCGGGTCGAGGTTTTCCACGTTGTAGGTGGCGATGGCGAGCTGATCAGCGGCCTGCGCCGCGGTCTGCTCGCCGGCCAGCCGGTTGTCCTGCAGAGTGCCGAGGCTGGTGGCGGCGATCAGGTATCCGCCGAACTGGTCGTAGTCCAGCGGGCCCGTGGTGGCGCCGGTGAGCACGTCACCGACGTCGGCCTGCGGGAACGTGCTGGCCAGCAGCGATTTCACCTTGACCCGGCCGGAGTTCTGCGACGAGTACGACCCGTAAACGGTGCCACCCCGCGGGGTCGAATTCTGGTTGGGCTTCGCGGTCACCCACAGCTCGTTGTACGGGGTGGTCGGGCCGACCACCCGGGCGTTGCCCACCTCGACCCGCATACCCTCGAGGGATGCGAACAAGTCCAGCGCGTACGCCGACGGGTTCAGCGTGAGCGATTCCAGGTTGCCGGTCGCGGTGTAGGCGTTCGGGATCAGCGCGTCGGTAAGCGCTACCGGCGCCGGCAGCGGGTTGCCCGTGGACACGGTGGACCACGACGCCGACGTGAGCTCCGTGATGGACTGGCCACCGGCCGACGAGCCGCCCGGGTAGAACTCCGACACCCGCCCGGTCACCGTGACCTTGTTACCGACGGCGGTCTTCGGCGTGGCACCGGTGTAGACGTACAGGCCCTCGCTGGTACGCGAGTCGCCGTCCGGGTTGGCGTCCTGGATCCAGAATCCGGCGCCGGAGCGGATCGCCGTCACGATTCCGGTCACGGTCACGGTCGTGTTGCTCAGGGGCGACTTGCGCGTGGTGCCCTGAACGGCGTGGATGGTCGTCGGGGCCGCAAGAGCCGGGGCCGGCGCAACCAGGATGGTCGCCGCGATCGCTGTCACAGCCAGGCTGGTCGTGGCCAGCCTGAGTCGTACCGTTCGCACGGGTGCTCCTTCTTCCGATGAAAGCCCGACCGCTGGGCCGGCCGGGCTGACATTGAAGGTATCTGATGTGTTGCCGGTGGCCGCGACATGACAGCAGATAGGACAGCACGTAGACATCCGGTCCAGGGCCGCCGAGTTCTTCGCCGACGACGGTGGTCCGGGACACGGCTGAAGTCTCCCGCGTCGCATCCCGGGATGCCTGAGTCGCCATCCTGACGCTGGACATGGATGCGGGTCAGTCGTCGGGGACAGTTGCGAAGTGGCCACGCTGATCGATGAGAACGACGACCCGTACCTCTGGCTGGAAGATCTTGATGGTGCGGACGCCGCCGGGTGGGTGCGGGACCGCAACGCGGAGGCCGTAACCGCGCTGGCCGGGAGCGAGCGGTTCGCCGCCCTGCGGACCGAGATCCGGCAGGTGCTCGACGCCGACGATCGCATTCCCTACCCCGGGTGGTGCGGCGACCACTTCTTCTACGCCTTCTGGCAGGACGCGACGAATCCGCGGGGGATCTGGCGGCGGACCACGCTCGACCAGTACCGCCGGTCCGAGCCGGACTGGGACGCGCTGCTCGACGTCGATGCGTTGGCCGCCGAGGAGGGTGAGAACTGGGTCTGGAGCGGAGTGACGGTCCTGCGTCCCGGCTACCAGCGCTGCCTGATCAGCCTGTCCCGGGGCGGTGCGGACGCGGTCGTGGTGCGGGAGTTCGACCTGGGCCGCCGTGCCTTCGTCGAGGACGGTTTCACGCTCCCGGAGGCCAAGTGCGATGTCTGCTGGATCGACGCGGACCACATCTACGTCGCCACCGATTTCGGGCCTGGGTCGCTAACCACTTCCGGGTACCCGCGCATCACCAAGCGGTGGCGGCGGGGCACGCCGTTGGCCGAGGCTGAGGTCGTCTACGAGGGCCGTGCCGATGACGTGGGCGTGGGCGCCTCGCACGACCCGACACCCGGGTTTGAGCGCGACTTTGTGGGCTGCAGCCTGGACTTCTACCGCAGCGAGAGTTATCTGCTGACGGAGGCGGGCGAGCGGCTCCGGATCGCGGTGCCGGAGGACGCCGAGTGGGACGTACACCGGGAGTGGCTGCTGATCCGGCTGCGCTCGCCGTGGGCGGTCGGCGGGGTGACCCATCCGGCGGGGGCGCTGCTGGCGACCCGGTTCGACGAATTCCTCGCTGGCGGGCGGGAGTTGGCGGTGTTGTTCCGGCCGGACGACCGCACGGCGCTGAGCTACCACGTCTGGACCCGGAACCACCTGATCCTGGCCACCCTCGTCGACGTGCAGAGCCGGCTGGAGGTGCTGACGCCCGGCGAGACGGGCTGGCGGCGGGAGCCGCTCGCCGGGTTGCCGGACGACGACCAGAGTTGGATCGTGGACACCGACCCGGACCACGGCGACGCCTACCTGCTCGCCTCGGCAGGGTTCCTCCAGTCTGCGACGCTGCGGCTCGGACAGGTCGGCGGCGCGGTCGAGGCACTGAAGCGGGAGCCGACGTTCTTTGACCCGGACGGCCTGGCGGTCCACCAGTTCTTCGCCACCTCCGCCGACGGCACACAGGTGCCGTACTTCGTGGTGGGGGATCCGCACTCGCCCGCCGGCCCGACGCTGCTCACCGGGTACGGCGGGTACGAGGACTGCCAGGTCCCGCACTACAGCGGCGTCACGCTCTGACTCGTTGGCGATCATCTGCCAGTACGTCGAACTCCAGCGAAACTATCTGGGCCGCCGAAGTCGTTCTTCACGCGTTGACCCGCGCCGGCTGAACCTGCCGGGTGTTCCGCGCGTGTGCCAGATCTGCCATAGCCCGGTATCAATCGGATCTTGATCCATCTAAATAAGTGAACTATTCTTGCGTGAATGATGGGTGGCAGGCGCAGAATAGCTATTGCGGTGATTGTGACTCTTCTGGGAGGATTCGGGATAGTTGTGTCGCCACCCTTGATAGGCTACATCTCTGGCTCGGAGACCGACTGGGTTCGCTTAGCGAATATCGGGCAGGCGTATGGTTCGGTCTCCGTTTTTGTTTCGGCGCTTGCCCTGGTCGGGGTGGTCGCCACATCCATGATTCAGAACAGGCAACTGCGAATCTCGTTGGAATACGCGCAGCGCGACCAGCATGCGATGTTGTTGAAGATGGCCATAGATGACCCCTCGTTGATGGAGTGCTGGGGGTCGCTGTCGTCAGGCGATTCTGACCCTGAGTCGCGGAGGAGTCGGGCGTACATCAACCTCATCCTGAACTACTGGGCCTCAACCTGGCAGCTCGGTGGAATCCCCGAGAGTCAGGTAAGGGGATTGCTGGCGGCTGACGTGTTCAGTACCGAGATCGGTTTGAAGTTCTGGGAACATGCTCGGCTGACGCGAGCTGTCGTGCACGCCGGTGCAAAGCCTGCAGCGTTCGACAAGATTGTGGAAGACGAGTATTTGCGCGCGCTGGCGAGGCTGAGAAGGCCTTCCGCGCCAGCGGCCGAGTAAACCGGCGCACCGATTGGTTCGGCCTGAGGGGGTGCTGCCCGACCGGACGGCACTCCCTCAGGGTTGAAACTCAGTTGGCGAACGTCCCGTGCTTGACGCCGGCGACGAAGTGCGACCATGCCGCCTGGCTGAACGCGAGGATCGGTCCGATCGGGTCCTTGCTATCCCGCAGTCCGATCTTGCCCGCCAGGTTGTCGGCGACCTCGACACAGTCGCCGGACCCGTTGCTGCGGGTACTCTTCCGCCAGGTCACGCGGGCCGTGTTGAGCTCTTCCACCGCGCGCCGTCCTCTCATAGCTCGTTGATCGCCCCCTGGATCAGGTCGCGCGACTTTCGAGCGCTCGCCGCCGTGGCGACCAGGTGCTCGAAGACGCGGCTGTACTCCCTGACCTGTTGGCCTTCGAGATAGAGGCTACCCGCGCGGGTTTCGATGTAGACAACCCCCGGGTCGGCAGGCTCCGGGAAGGCCAGCACGCTGAAGGCGCTGCCCATCGAACCGTACTCGCCGGCGGCAAAGGTAAGGATCTGGAGGGTGTTGCCGGGCTGCTCGGCCTCCTCGACCAGTCGGCGCAACTGGGCCTTGAACGCTTCCGCTCCGCCAACCGGCCGCCGCAGGGCCGCCTCGTCCAGCACCACCCAGAGATTCGGCGGGGTGTCGCTCGTCTGGCGGCGCATCCGCAGCTCGACTCGGCGCTCCACCTCCTCGGTGGGGGCGTCTGGGTGCTCGGCACGGATGACGGCGCGGGCGTAGTCGGCTGTTTGAAGCAGGCCGGGGATCAGTTGCGGCTGGAAGGCGCGGATCTCCGACGCCTCAGCCTCCAGTCCGACATAGACCTCGAACCATTCCGGCAGCACATCGTCGTACGCCTGCCACCAGCCGCGCTTGCGGGCGTCTCGCGCTACCTGGACCAGCGCGTCGATCTCCTCGCCCTCCACTCCGTACAGCTCAAGGAGACCGCGGGCGACCGGTGGCATCACGGAGACCTGGGCATTTTCGATCCGGCTCAGGGCGGACTTCGAGATGCCGATTTCCTTCGCGGCCTGGTCGGCGGTCATCCCGGTCTGCTCGCGGAGGCGACGCAGCGCTGCGGCCAGGCGTCGACGTCGGACAGTCGGACTTCCAGTCATGGTCGTCAGTGTTCCGGAAGAGGACCGACATCGCAACGACATTGTCCCTAATCGGGAGTTGCGCAAAGGGCGTGGCTCGCTGCACGATGAGTGAGGTCGCGGATCGGCTGAGTGACGAAAAATGCTCGCTTCCGGACTGTTCGACTGGCCCTGCTGTCGTGCTGCTGATCTTCAGGCTGCGGTGGCAGGTGCCGGGGTGGGTCCGCCGGTGCGCGGCGGGCCGGTGGGCCCACCCCATCCACAGGTCAAGCTCGACGGTGAGAGGCAGGTCCTGTCATGCGCGTCTTCTTCCGGCGTGTCCGGCGTCGCCAGCGGTCGGTCAGCGGGCCGACCTGCTACCGCTCGGCGGCTTACCATCCGCTGCGGCCGTGGCAGGTGCGCGAGCGGCGGTTCCGGCCGACCCCGCTGGGCCGGCGCGGGCTCGACCCGCAGGAGGTGCTTGAGTTCCTCGACCGGGTCGCCGGTGATTTGGCCGTCGTCTACGACGCGCTCGCGCAGAGCCGGCGGGAGACCGACCGGGTCAAGGACGCGCTGCGCCGCTGGCAGTCCGAGCAGGCCCGGGCCCGCAGCGAGCGCGGGTACGACCGGTGAGCGAGCGGTGGGTGATCCACCTGCCGGTGGTCGTCAGCGACCTGGTCTCCGCCCAGCGGCTCGCACGGGTGGTGGCGCACTGGACGCACATCCTGCCGCAAACCGACCCCGGCGGCACCACCGTCTCGCCCGAGGACAGCCAGAACGTACGCCACTGGGTCTTCTGCGACCGGCTCATGCCCGGCGGCCGGCGGTGCCTGCTCCGGCCCGACCACGACGGCGAGTGCTCCCGGCGGTTCCGGCCGCGGTGAGCATGGTCGGCCGCGGATCGCCGCACGCCCCGGCACGCGCCCATGCGCATTGTTCCTCCCACGAGGGACCGGGGCCGCTCTCCCGGGGGAGGCGCGGCCCCGGGCAGGAGGCGAAGGCTGGGGACATGACCAAGAAGCGATTGACGATCGGCGCCGGACGATCGATGGCGGCCATCGGCATCCTGCACACCGCAGTCTTCCTGCCCCACCCCTACTGGGGCGAGTGGCTCACCGGCGGGCTGCGCTCGGGCGAAGGCGGTGACGCGCCCCTGTCCATGTTCTGGGCGCTGCCCGGGGGCTTCGTCGTCCCCCTGGTCCTGTTCGGCCTCCTCGTGGCGCGGCTGGGGCAGCGCGGCGAACGCCCGCCCGCCTACGTCGGCTGGACACTGGGCGGCTGGGCGGCCGGGTGCGCGCTGCTCATCGGTCCCAGCGGCTTCCTGCTGGGCTTCATCCCGGCCGGGCTGCTCATCGCCGAAGACCTGCTGGCCCGCAGGGGCGCCGGGCGGGGCGTAACGGGGCCGGTGGCCGGGCGGAAGGAAGACGCCCGGGCGCAGCGCTGATCGCCGCGAGTGCTCCCGGCGGTTGCGGCTGTGGTGAGCGTGGGACTACCCGCCCGGCAGGCCGGCCCGGTCGAAACGGTCCATCGCCGCGCTGCACGACGGCGGCGGCGCCCCCGCGGCCGGCGGTGGTGGGCTCGCCGCCCTGGTCACCCGGGCCGCCGGCTGGACCCCGCAGAGCTACGCCGCCGCCGCGGCGGCGCCGCCCGGCACCGCCGAGCGGGACCGGCTGGTCAGCGCGCTGACCAGCACGTTCTTCACCGGCGCGGTCCGCAGCGGCGAGTACCTCGACCTGGACACCGGCCTTGCGATGATCACCCGGCACGCCAAGGGCCCTCGGGTACGACGCGCTGGTGCTCTTCCTCGACGAGCTGATCCTCTGGCTCTCCACCAAGATCAGCGACCACACCTTCGTCAACACCGAGGGCGCCAAGCTCAACAAGCTCGTCGAGTCGGCCGACGCCACCCGGCCGCTGCCGCTGATTTCGTTCGTCGCCCAGCAGCGCAACCTGGAGGACTTCCTCGGCCCCCAGGTCGGCGGCACCGAGCGTGAAGCCCTGGCGCACGTCATGCGCAGCGTCCAGGGCCGGTTCGGCGAGATCGCCCTCGCTGCCCGACCGGCCCAAACTCATGCAGCTCTTCCAGTCCGCCCGCACCCTCTACACCCAGAAGCTGCGCCCGATCCTGTTCAACCCCAACGGCATCGGCGAGGAGCAGGCCGCCGGGCACCAGCAGTTCCAGCTCGACAAGCTGATCAAGACGGTGCTGCTCTGCGCGCTGGTGCCCGAGGTGCCGGCCCTGCACAACCTCACCGCCGCCAAGCTGCACGCGCTGAACTTCGGCTCGATCACCTCGCCGATCCCCGGGCCGCACAGCGCCTGCCACAAAGGGAAAGGCACTCATCTCGGCACGACCGCGCGCCCAGCGTTGGTGCGTCTCTGTCACGTACCGTGACGCCCGGTCAGCGGCATAAGAGGATGTCTGCGTCGATCAGTAGAGCCACGTCGATCCCCTCCCCATGATCCACGAACAAGATAGCGACGCACTGTTCTCGGTATGCGAGCGTGTCCGTCAGGGGGTGGTCACCTGCCTCTATAGGTACTTTCATCGAACTCGTTGTAGGGCCACCCCCGGTGGTGCCACTTCAAGCCGTCCTTGGTGGGCCGGCGGCGGTGCCGTCATGACCACCGGAGGGCGCTCAGGGTCCTTTGACTAAGGGGGTTGGTGGCGGTGGGGTGGTGGAGGTCTCCGTGGTCGCCGGTGGCTGCAGTGGTGGCGCCGGCGGTGCTGCTGCTCTGGGGCGTCAGCGTGCCCGGTGGCTACTTCGATGTCCTGGTGGCGGCACTGGTGGCCTGGTCACTGGTCGGCATGGCGTGGCTGGTGGTGGGTGTGTCGAACGTCGTGGCGCTACCTCGGCCTCGTCGTCGCCGTCTGGGGCGGTTGTGGCCCCTGCTCCTGGTGCCGACCGTATTCGCGGCGAGCTGGACGGCGGCGTCGGGTGACCTGGTTGGGCGCGCGACGTTCTCGGTGCACCGGTCGGAGTTGGAGCGAGTGGCCGTGGAGGAGGCGGCTACCCCCTCGTTAGGCCATGGAGACGTGGGGCTCTACTCGTTCGAGTCCATCAGCCGAGCACAAGGCTGCGTGTTGTTCGGGGTGCGTGACCCCGGCATGGCGCGGGGCGCTGGGTTCGCTTGGTGCCCAGGGCGTGTTCCGATGAACGACGACGCCGAGGGCTTTGTCTTCGAGCCGTTCGACGGTGACTGGTACGTGTTCCTCGTCCGGCACGGGCTGTGGAAGAACAGATTCCAGGGCGCTCGGCCTTGGGGCCTGCAGATCACCGAGCTGAACACCCGCACGCCGACGTGACCAGACGCCCACCTGCCAACTTCCACTCACGAACGCCCTCACCTCGGCGTGAGCCGGCGACAGCAGGGCATCCTTGCGGACGGTGACGGAGGGCCGTCTGCCCGGTGCGCTCCGCCCGGCGGCAGATCCGGATGCCCGAGGCGCTGTGAAGCCGTCTTTCCGGGATGATCCAGAGGGATGCCGAATCGACGAGTCACCGCGCCCGGCGGTTTTGTGCAGCACAATGTCGAGCAAGCATCAAAATGATCAAAAGGGAGATGTGCGGCCGAGCCAACCCCGACCTACTCCGCCGCTTGGTCCTCCTCGCCGACCGGCATCAACAAACGCCGATCACCAGGTTCGCGCCAGAGCCTGAGACTCCCATCTCACCAAGCGTGCGACGAGTTCTGGCATGGGACACGCCGGGCGCGCACGCGACCGGAGCGGCGGCATGGCCGCTTCGGTGACCGGGCGAGGCCTCCGAGTAGACGGGGTAGACGCGGCTGAGCACGCTTCTTACGATCATGTCGGTGAACACGGAACCTATCAGCATCGACGGCGTAGCCGGCCCGATTGTCGTTACTACCAACGCCTTCTGGGGCCGCACTGCCGTCACCGTCGGCGGAGTGCCGGCCCCCAGGACGGGCAAGCGCCAGTACGCGTTGTCGGCAGTGGCCGGTGGTGCGGTCGAAGCCACTGTACGCAGCGCGTTCGCTGACCCCTACCCGACGGTGGAGGTCAACGGCGTCCAGCATCGGACCGGGCCCTCGGTACCGGTCGTCCTGCGAGTCTTGGCCCCGCTGCCGATCCTGCTGGTCGCTGTCGGTGGGGCCCTTGGTGGACTGATCGGAGCGCTGGGCTTCGTGGCGAACTTGGCCGACGCCCGCACCCGGACCCCATCCGTCGTCAAGGCGCTGATCATGGTTGGCGTCAGCGTCGTCGCGTACGTCGTCTGGCTCGCCATCGCGGTCGCGGTGCGTGGAGCGGTCAGCCCGAGTTAGAGATGCTGCCCCCGGCCAGGGCACCTGCCGTGGATCGCGCGGCTCGCCAGACCACGCTGCGTGACGCGCGGTCTGCGGCATGACCGGACGTTGGAGCGCCTGCTAGAAGAGCCAGATTTCTACGCCGAGGTGCGGGCATCCAGTTGCTCACGCCAGAAGGGTTCCGCCTGCTCGTCGATGAGTTGGATGAGGTGTGTCGCGATGGCGTCATACCGCTCACGGGGATGGACGACTGCCGCGCCGGGTTCGTAGTTTCGAGGCCCGAAGATGAACCAATGGTCACCGTCGGGGAAGTTCGGACTGCCGAGGCGAAGTCGCGGATCGGGTATGTCTTGTGCAGTCACCTTCTGGGGAGTCTTTCGCTCTCCCCAGCTGGTCTCGTAACCGTCAGGTCCGCACTCGGCAACCTCGGCAACGAAACTGCCACCCGAGGAGTAGAACTGGATGCTCAGCAGGCAAGTTTGTTGCGACGAGCGGCGGCGGAAGTGCGGCATTGCACCGGTGAACCCTCGCGGTCGCAGGTGTTCGCGGACTGCACCCTTCAGTGCCTGGTTCATCGCGTCGCGAGGAGTCATGTCGACCGTTCCGCCCCGGGGGCTTAGGCAGGGTTACGACGGGCTTTCGTGCCGCGGGTAACGCTACAAGGGACACTTCCGCTCATCGGCATGAGCGCGCGCAGTGCGGCAGGAGCGGATGCCGTCCGATCACCACGCCGAGGCTGCCGCAGCCGCCGTTGCCGCAGCCGTTTCAGCGTCTTGAACGGGGCCAGTGGGACCGCCGTATACGAGTACCGTGAACCTGGCCTCATCGACCGGCAGGAACGCCAAGCCGCGGCGCGTCGAACCGGCAGGATCTCCGGGATGGAGCAGGTGCAGGGTGGCGTGGCTTATCCACGGTCTCTGGGCGCGCAGCACCGGATGGGCCGCCCCCGCAGTGACGATCGCGCTCACGTGCGGATCGCTGTTGCCAGAGAGCAGGCCCCACAGGATGTCGACAGCGGTCTGCTGATCGACGGTCGTCAGGTATGGCGACGCTTCGGTCAGGGCTTGCACCGCGTGGCCGGCTTGCCAGCTGCGCATGGTGGTGACGATGTCGTCCAACCTCGGCGTGATCCCCCAGGCCTCGAGCTCGTCACCAGCCCAGATAGGCACCGTGTAACCATCGTGATCCCGCTGGCGGACACTGACGTATCCGCCCGAGCCGGACAGGATCGCAGCGACAGGACCGAAGCGGTCACCGCCTGCGTCGAGCCTGGCGAGCGGACCTCCCGACGCATCGGCGCAACGCCGCAGATCGTCAACGAGGGTCACCGGGTCACGGTACCGACGTGCCGCCAGCTCCAGCGGCGGCTTCCCGGCAGGTCCGATGACCGTGCGTCCGCTCCAATCAATGGTCATCACGGTGCGTAGCGAGCGCTCTGCGGCAGAAGCGTGCACCCGCCCATAACGACCTGGTGCGCGATAGATGGCGGAACCTGCTTTGATCATGAAGGTGGCCGCGCGGGACGATCTTGATTGTGACGTCAGGATGGGCCCGCGCGGCCTTGTCTCATCGTATCTTCACCGGCATCGACCGTCGTCGGCTGGGCAAGCTCATCATCGAGCTGGCCGACCCGTGGGCCGCCCAGCAGGAGTCCAGGCTGCGCCAACGCCGCGGAGGCGACCGGTTGCGTGAGGCCGGAGCCGGGCCAGGGCGCGAGCTGGCATTCACCGACCGGGTCATCGCCACCCTGACCTGTCTGCGTCTGCAACTGCCACATGCCGCGGTCGCCCTCCTGTACAAGGTGGACCGGTCCACCATCACCCGCGCGGTGGGTGAGATCCGGCCGCTGCTGGCAGCCCGGGGCTTCGCCGTACCCGGCAAGCCCGGCCTACGGCTCAAGACCCTCGCAGACGTGTTCGCCTACGCCGCCGCCCACGATGTCGAGCTACGCATCGACGGCACCGAGGTCCAGGTCAGACGACCCAAGGCCAACCGCCCTGGACGGCGGGCGTTCGTGTCGGGCAAGAAGAAACAGAACACCATCAAACCCACCGTGATCAGCGACGAACGAGGGCGGCTGCTGTGGTGCGGGGCCACCCGGCCAGGGCGGATGCACGACGCCACCGCGCTACGCACCGAGGGCATCGAAGACCTGCTACGGCAGTACCCGACAGTCCGGGCCAGGGTCGACTCCGGCTACCAAGGCCTGGCCCGCGACTTCAGCGACCAGATCAGCGCCCCGCCGAAGAAACCACCGGCGGACGCCACCAACGCCCAGCGGGCCGAATACACCTTGCGCGTAAATCCCAGTCCTCACAACGGATCTGTGTGGAACACGCCATCGCTGAACCCAAGGCGTGGCGGCCTCTGCAGCGCTACATCGGACGCCGTGAACACTTCAACGACACCATGCTTGCCATCGCCAGCCTGGTCTCCGACCGCAGCGCCGAACGGTAGCCCACCAACAACCAAACCCGACAGACAGCATCACCGGGTCCTAATCGTGCACAACCTCGTAAGCGCGGGCTCAAGAGACGGCCGGAAAGTTAGGAACGAGTGGTCTGCGATGCGGTTCGGCTGAAGCAGCGTTTACCGGGCGTTCGAGGGGCGCGACGCGGCGCCGTCAAGGTGGAGAGCCAGAGCCGTCACTCATATCCCATGGCCGGGATGACCTTGCCGAGTGCTTCTTCGATGAACTCGCGGGTTTCGTCGTCGAATTGGTCGTTGCGGTTCGTCAGCTTGTGCGACTGGAACGTTGAAGGGGTGGCGAAGTCGTCGACGTCGAGCCGTTCGAACAAGGCGCGGCGCTGCCCGGGCCAGTCGGCTGCGAGATCTTCTGCTTTCACCTCGACGTATCGCCTGCCCGTCAGGTCGACCGTGTTCTTCCAGGTGAGCCATCGGTGGTAGACCGGCTTGAGGTAGGCGAGCGCGCCGTCGACGGTGGGCGGCGCCCATGGCTGGGCCAGGTGGGATGCGAGCACTGAGACCGGATGACGCTTGATGTGCACGATGGTCGCTTCGGGGACCAGTTCCCAGAGGAACTCCATGCACAGCAGGTTGAACGGTGTCTTCTCGCACCAGGTCGGCTTGCCCGCGTCGGCGGCTGCTCCGCCGAACATGGTGTCGATCAGGCCCCGCAAGATTCCGAGCAGTTCGCCCCGGTCGCTGAAATACCTGGGAAGTACCCGCCGGCGGCTCAGCGGCCCGAACGGCCCGGCAGGCCGGTCGGCGTTCCCGAAGCCTTCCGCGAGCGCAGGTTCGTCGTATGTGTACGCGATCAACTGCGGCCAGAGCTGTTGCACCGCGTCCCGGTAGCGCCGCTCGCCGACCAGCTCGGGAACGGTTTTGCCGCGATCGTCGCGCCGGCCGGGCACTCGTACGGTGAGGAAGTCGCTCCGCCGGCGCAGGGCGTCCTCACCGACGGTGGGGTCGTATCGATCGGTGAGCGCGTCGGCCAGGTCCCGCAGGCCACCCGGGTCGATGAGAAACCGGGTCTCCATGGGAATCCGATGGATCAGCGGATGTTCGCCGATGATGTCGGCGACCCGTGACGTTCCCGAACGACCCGTACCCGCAACGAAGATCGGTGAGGGGGAAGGCATGGCGAGCAGTCAAGCGCTCAGCCCGGCGCCTGTGCAAGCCATTTATCCCTTTCACCCGCTGCTACGGTCCGGACCCGCACCCGCCGCACCGAGTGCGTGCCGGACGGCCGGCTCCAACAAGCGAGCAACGAATTATCGAACCTTCCCAACGCGCCGCATCCCTCACACAGCGACGCGCTGATCTCGACATGTCCGGAAGCCGTCCAACTCGGCGGCCAGCTACCGAGCGTGGTGGCCTCGGCCGGTCAGCATGCGCGGACGGCGGCAGCAGCGTGCACGTGGCCTTTCCGGTAAACCGCGGTGAACACGTGGGCTGCGCTGCAAGATAGTTTGGGCGTGAGCACTCGGGGGGTTGCATGACGGTGTTCGCGTGCGGGGGTTGCGGTGCCACGCTCACGGTGCCGGTATCGCGGGTGGCGCTTCCTATCCACGCCGGCCAGCAGTACGGCCACGGGTTGCTCGGTGTACTGATGGAGCCCCGGACGTACGCAGTGCATCCCGATCCTTTCGGACCGCCGTGGCGGCCCTGGGCCGAGGTCGGTACGGCTGAGGCGGAAGCCCGTGGTGTGTACGCGCCGGTGTACGCGCTGTCGTGGGGGCCTCGAGGAGCTGTCGTGGTCGCGCCGGGCGACGTCCGCGGGACCGTCTTCATGCCGGAGCGGTCCGGTGGCCACTGCTGCGGCTTGGACGGCCGAGACGGCCTCAATCTGGCGTGTGCACGATGCGGACGGCCGGTGGCGACCCGCATCGACGACTGCGGGTTCTGGCAGGCGGTGTGGCTGGACCCAGAGGCGGTCCACCCTGTCACCGGCGACGCCTCCCCCCATCGGACGGCCGGCTGGGAGGCACTGCGAGAGCAACGGCCAGGAATACCGCCGGTCGAGCCGCCTGGGCAGTGGAACCCGCTGTGGGCGGCCGCCGTCGCGGCAGCGCTGGCCCGCCTGCTGGCCGTGTCGGCCGGCACCCGGGTAACTGTCCCTGACGGCCTTGTCGCCGACACTTTCCGCCGAGTGCTCGACGCTTTGCTCCCGCCGGGACCGCCGACCAAGACCCTAACCCTGGCTGGACCCGGCCTGCCTGCCATCACCGCTGACCTCGCCCTCGTCCCGCAACACCCGCAGACCGGCGAGCACTGGGCGCCGTCCCAGACAGCAGACATGGTGCCGCTCTCCTGGGACGTCTGGGCGTATCTGGCCTTCCATCACGACCGCAGGCCCGTACCGGGAGCCGGCACGATCCCCGACGACGCCCGTCGCGACGACCCTCCGCCGCTGATGCCATTCGGGCCGTTCCGACCCGACCGGGACGTGTTCCTCTCCACGTTGGCCCGGCTGCCCGAGGTCCGCCAGCCCTGGCTGCGCGAGATCTACGACCGCAGGAAAGGCCCTCGGTACGCTCATCCGTTCTAATGCCGCGAACGGAGGTCGTCGAGCACCTCGGAGCACACCAGGTCGCCCACAGTTCTTGAGAGGACCGGAGACCGAGCCCACGACACCAGCCGACAGACGGCGTACTCAATTCGGCATGTGCGTGCACGGCGATCGAGCCGATGCCTGCGCCAGACCTCGTCGGAGGATGACGTCGTTCCTGCCTTCCGGCGCGCCCGCTCGGCGGCAGATCCGTGCACGTGATCATGGGTAGGCTCAGGACCGGACAGACGTCAGCTGCGGACCAGCCGTCGAGGCTGCCGCCGACCGAACCCTGGCCGA